>CALFPI010000654.1 GCA_937919035.1 uncultured Gemmatimonadaceae bacterium | reverse complement strand
CCGGTGGCAAACAAGGGCTGCCCGTGCCGTTGCCGCCGCAACCGGGCGTCTGGCCCAGGGCGGTGCTGACCTATGGAAGAGCCACCTCGCGCAGTCGGCGCCGCAGGAGACTCAGCATCACCAGACCCAGACCGAGCAGCGCAACGCTGCCAGCGAACAGGGGCGAATAGGAATCCAGCATCAGCGGCCCCAGCTGCGCTTTGAATCCCTGGAAATGGTCGAGCAGGGGTCCACAAATCAGCGGTCCGCAACCGCCGACGAGGCCGATCCAGGCGTAGTAGATCGCCATGTATTCGGTGCGCTTCTCTGAGGGTACGATCTCGACGAAGAGCAGTCGCTGATCGGCGACCCACCAGCCCGTTGTGACGACACCCGCCAGACCCGCTATACCGAGAGCGGCAGCAAAGCTGAACTCGCTGTGCCGGGGCATCTCCATCCACAGCAGTGGCAACAGGGCCATCAGCAGCAGGATTGGTACCAGGGGTCGGCTGCCGGCGCGGTCCGCCCAGGCGCCCCAACCATAGGATGACAGTACGCCACAGAAATAGGCGGCGACGTCGAGCAGTACCACGTGGCTGCTCGGCAGGCCCACCTGCTCCTTCATAAACAGGGGCACGAAGGCGGCAAAGACCGACTGCATCGTCACCAGAGTCAGCGCGGTGTAGGCCAGGTAGAAGCGGAAGCGATGGTCCTGCAAGGCACCCCACATGGCGTCTGTGTGGGCTGTTGTGCGGTGCCGTTCCCCCGGATTGCCACCCGGCAGCGGCAGGGCACACACGACGCAGATGATGCCGGCGACGACACCGATGCCGATCAAGGTCGTGAAACGCGACAGGCCTTCGCCGTGGTCCAGGACCCAGCTGGCCCCGGCCAGGGCCAGGGAGCTGGTCAACAGTGTAACGATGTTGCTGACCCCCTGGACGCGGCCGCGGATGGCGTTGGGCACTAGCTCCTGACTCCACGGGTACCAAGCCGTTTCCCCCACGGCACGCAGCACTGCGAACAGGGCAATGAGAGCACCGACGAAGAGAAATGCACCCTCGGCGCCATGCTGCAGCACCATCCATGGTGTCAGCAGCAGCAAGGTTGTTACGCCCTTGCGCAGGGCCCAGCAGACGAGAAACACACGCCGTACGCCGGCGCGAGCCACGGCGGGCGCGATGAGCAGTGCCAAGACACCGGAGAATGGCAGAAAGGACAACAGGATACCGATCCGCGTCTTTGGCAGGCCGATCTCGCTGAGGAACAGCACGAAGACGGGTCCGAACCAGGTAAGCACGGAGAATACACTGTTGGCGCCGCTGTGGGCGTAGAGCCACGGCAGACGTCGCAGCCTCTCCTGATCGCTGAGTCTATCATCGCTGAGTTCGGTGGTCATGTGGCCGGGAAGATACAGGAGGAAGAGCCTGTCGTCCCACATTGGAGCAATCGCTGACGGGCCGTAATTTGTTCGAGCAATACCTTTTTTCGACGGGATGAGTTGATGTCAACGGAGTGGATAAGTTGGGTCACTGCTCTCCTGGTTGTGACCAGCGTGATCGTCAAGATCGTCACGGCCAACCTCCTGACCCGCCAGCGGGAAGAGGTATCCCGGCTGCAGGCGGAGATGCGCAAGCAGAAGGCTGTCAGTGATGGTCTCGTGGAGCGTCGTAAATCATTGGCGGACAATGTTGAGTTCTTCGAGCGACGCCTCGAGGAGAATGAGGCGTTGCAGGCCAAACTGCAGACCGATGCAGCCGCCTATGAGGAAGCCCACAGGAGACACCTGGAGGAACTGGGTTACGATCCGGACGAGGAGGACCCCGAGGCCGGACTGATGCCCGAACCTGAGACCGGACCTGAGCCCGGACCTGAGCCCGGATCTGAGACCCGTGTTGAAGCCGGGAATGCTGCCGACCTCGGACCGGCAGGTGCGTTTACTCAGGCCGACACGTTGCGGAGCGACGCAATCCTTGCCGTCCTGCCGCCGACGGGCGGTGATTCCGACAAGCTGTTTCTGCCCGACGCGGTGATCACCGAGTTGCTGGCGACCGGTGTGCATGTCGTCGACCGCTCAACGATCAATCAACGGTTGCAGAGCGCCGGTCTGGACCTGCGGCATATGCTCGACGAGGAGGAGTACTACCGCCTGCACGAAGGAGCGGCCATCGACGCCGTGGTCATCATCAACAGTCGGCTCATGGGCAGTGGCATCGGCAGCGCCACGTGCCGGGTGATTCACTTTCCCGCCGGAGAGATTCTGCTGAGCGCCTCCTATGAGCAGCCCGGACGGGACGAGGGGGCCGACGATTTCGAGAGTCTCACACACACAGCGCAGCATATTGCCGCCGCCATCAGCAAGGTGATCCGGAAGCCGACGAGTGCTACCGGGACGACGCCCGCCGTCGGCGCTGTCTGAGGCAGTCCAGCGGCGGGCGCGGTCCGGCACCCGCCACGGCCACCCACAGTGGTCAGCAAGGGGCAAATTCGGGTACGTACAGAGGAACAGATAGCGCCCGATCTACCGCAGCCAATGGATGAGATGTGAGCCAATGGATGACGATCTGAAGTTCAAGGGGGATGGACCGGATGCGTTCATCAATCGCGAGCTCAGCTGGCTGGATTTTGCCCGCCGTGTGCTCGAGTTGGCCCACGATCAGGATCTGCCACTGCTGGAGCGAGTGAAGTTCGCCGGAATCATGGGCATGATCTATGACGAGTTTGCCATGAAGCGGATCGGTGGCCTGTGCCGCCAGTTGGCGGACAAGGGCAAGCACACGTCCACGGACGGACTGACGCCGAAACAGGAACTGAACCAGTGTCGCGATGAACTGAATCGACAGGTCCACATCCTCTCCCAACTCGTTGCCGAGGATCTGCGGCCGCGGCTGACCGAGGTGGGGATCCCGCTGCTCGATTACGACGATCTGGATGCGGCCAAGGCGGAGAGCGTCAACACCCTCTTCCGTGAGTCTATCGAGCCGATTCTGACGCCCCTGTCCGTCGACGTCGGACACCCCTTTCCCTTCATCAGCAATCTGAGTCTCAATCTGGCGGTGACGCGATCGCGGCCCGGCAAGCGCAAGTGGCGCTTCATCCGTATCAAAGTGCCGACGAACCGGTCGCGCTGGGTCGAAGTCCCCGGGGGTGGGTATGTGCCACTGGAGCAGGTGATCGCCCGCAATCTGCCGCGGCTGCTGCCAGACGGCGGCAACTGGGACTGTCACTTCTTCCGCGTCACACGGGGCGCCAAGGATGATCCGTGGGATCGCCTGCCCGCGGACACACAGTTTCCACTTGGCCCAGGAAGCCTGATCGGCATGGTCAGTGCCGAACTCACGGCGCGGCGGTTCGCCGGTGTCGTGCGTCTGCAGGTCAGCAACGGCATGCCACAGGTGGAACGCAAATGGCTCGCTGAGCAATTGCAGACGGATCCCGACGATACCGTGGTAGCTGAAGGCCTGGTGGGGATGAGTGATCTGCTCGCCTTCAATCCCACGGCACCAGCCGAACTGCGTGATCCACCACTCGTGCAGGTCACGCATCCGCGCCTCAGGCGCCTGGACGCCGATGACAGTGCCGCCATCTTCGCAGAGATCCAGCGTGGCGACATGTTGCTGCACCACCCATATCACAGTTTCGATACGTCCGTCCTGCGGTTCCTGGAGAGCAGCGCCAGGGATCCACAGGTGCTGGCCATCAAACTGACGATCTACCGGACCAGCCGCGACTCACCGATCGTCAAGGCCCTGACCGAGGCGGTGCAGCGGGGCAAACAGGTCGCCGTACTGGTGGAGATAACAGCCCGCTTCGATGAGGCGCCGAATATCGCCTGGGGCGAAGAGCTCGAGCGCGCCGGTGCCCATGTGATCTACGGCATGGAGCGGCTGAAGACGCACGTGAAACTGGGGCTGGTGATCCGTGAGGAAGGGGGGCGGCTGCAACGCTACGTGCACTTCGCTACGGGTAACTATCACACCGGAACGGCCCGTCTGTACGAGGACCTCGGTGTGCTCAGTTGCGACGAGCAACTCGGTGCTTCCGTGGCGGCCGTATTCAATGAGCTGACCGCCGCCGTACCGGCAACGGATTACGGCAACCTGCTGGTGTCGCCGCACAATCTGCGGCAGCGCTTTGCCAGCATGATCCGTCGCGAGGCAGAACACAGTCGGGCCGGGCGTCCCTGCGGCATTCGTGCCAAGATGAACCAGTTGCAGGACAAGCAGATGATCGGCGAGTTGTATCATGCCAGCCAGGCGGGTGTGCCGATTGCGCTGAACGTGCGCGGGCTCTGCTGTCTGCGCGCCGGTGTGCCGGAGTTGTCACCGACGATCCGCGTCTTCAGCACCCTCGGACGATTCCTTGAGCATGGCCGCATCTATCGCTTTGAGAACGGCGGCAGTCCGGAGTTTTTCATAGGCTCCGCCGACTGGATGCGGCGCAACATCGAGAGTCGCATGGAGACGATCGTGCCGGTGACGGATGTGTCGATCCGCGCCGAACTGGACGCCATTCTGGATGTGTATGATGCGGACAACTGTTCGGCCTGGGATATGCAGGCTGATGGCAAGTATCAGCGGCGGCGACCCGCTGAGGGCGAGGAGCCACGACCGGCGCAGCAGGCCTTCATGGCCCGCATTGCGGCGCCGGCAGGTGCTGATGCCGATGACCAGGAGATCGCCGCCTGAGCCCGGCAATACTGTCCCCGACTCAGTAGACGACGCGGATCAGTTGCTGTCTGGCCACATATCCCGCCGATGGGCCCTGGGCGTCGACCTCGATGCGGACCAGGTATACGCCCGGCGGTACGAGAGTTCCACCAGAATGTCTGCCGTCCCAGCGCAGTTCGTAGCTGCCACGCGGGTCCGGGCGCAGTTCCTGTGACCGGTGCACGAGCCTGCCGCTGAGGTCGAAGATGTGCAGCCGTACCGGCGTTGGCGTGGCCAGGCGGGTGACGGCGAAGCGCCAGGCGACCTCGTCATTGATCCCGTCCCCATTCGGTGTCAGCACCTGGGTACTGGCACCCACGTCGGAGATCAGTTGTGAGCCTTCGACGAGGACGGTCACCGTTGAACTGTGCACGAGTTCTGTCGCATTCCCCGCATCAACCCGTTGCCAGGTCCCCGTCGCAGAATTTCTGGCAAAGCCGCGAAAGGAGCCGACGTTGCCGTAGAGCGTCGCCTGGAAGCGGACTTCAAGCAGCTCGTCTGCTGCGGCGACCTGCCGGGGCAGACGCAGATGTAGCGAGTCGGTGCCGGTGACCAGGACCT
>CALFPI010000653.1 GCA_937919035.1 uncultured Gemmatimonadaceae bacterium | reverse complement strand
CCGGTCTTGGCTGGAGCCAGTGTGACGTTGACGTTGAAGGCACGGACGTCTGGCGATGCCGCTGCTGTCACTTACAAAAAAGCCGCCGTCCTGAAGGTTAGCGGCGGCACGGGTATCTCGCTCGCAGGAACTGGCGTCGATACTGTCGGCTTGGCCGAAGGCCGCGCCAACTTGAGTGCTGATGACTGGATCGTCGGTGAGCGTGTTGTCACGCTGATTGACGTCAGCTCCATCGACACACTCTCAGTGACGATGCAGGACTGCACGGACATCACCAATCTCTTCACCGGCAGTCTCGACTCCTCCATCATGGTCAATCCCGCAGCGTATCAGCAGATTGCGCTGAGTGCTGCAGACACGGTTGGACAGGGCGACAATTTCTGGGTAGGCGTGACGCTGGCTGATAAGTTTGGCAACACGCGCACCAAGGACAATCGCTTCGTCGAAATCACCACCACTGCTCTCGGCGTGCAGCACCCCATCGGTGCCGTCGCAGTCACGAGCGGTAGCGGGGGTTTCTGGGCCAATAGTCAGGGCTACGCCGGCGCTCTCACGATCACTGTGCGTGACATTGTTGACACGCTCAAGAGCACCACGCAAGACGCGTTGGGCAACGAGTTCACCTACGGCACGCTTAGTGTGTATGTCGACGGTGACGGATCCACGGTCCTCGCAGGTCCCGACACGCTGATCGCCCAGGATTACATGGGTGCTAGTGGTGCAGGTGATCAGGGCGGTTTCGTCCTGCTTACGTTCCCGGCCTCGGCTGACCACAGCACGCTTACCGGTTACCGTATCTACCGCGAGATCAGCGTCGATTACGACGCCGACAGCACGGGCGCAATTGTGGCCCTGGCTACCCCCACCACCGCATTGGTGCCGTGGGGTCGCATTGACGCCATTCCTGGCGAAGATGTGATGCGCGTTGTTGTCGCAACCCTCGATGGTGACTCTACCTTCTATGGTGTTGCAGCCGAGCGTGGCAATCTGACGACGAACAAGGAGGCCTTTGACGCCGCCGCCGCCATCAGCACGCCGTACGAACTCATGGCTGAGACCATGTTGAAGAGCATGGAAGTCGCCCAAATCGTTCCAGGTGCACCAGTATTCGCCACGCTCACACCGGAGGCTCTTGCCTACAGTGTCGAGGGTGTCGTACCGCGCCTGAAGACAATTGAGGGTGTGCTTCTCTCCCAGGTCCGTCAAAGTGAATCCGTCAAGGCGATCGATAATATTGCCCCAGCCGCGGTTCCCTTCGTGCAGGCCCGGGACACCCAGGGTGACGCAGGCGGCAGTATCACTGTGCTGTGGGCCAAGTCGGTCGACGACAAGATGCTGACGACAACCGTTCCCAACGCAGTCGGTGGAGTCAACACATTCACCACCGTCGGCGTCGAAGGCTACAATATCTACCGTAAGCTCGGTGACGCCGCATGGCAGCTGGTAGGCCAGGCAAGCGCTGGCGAGACGTCTTTTGAGGATGCCACAGTGTTCAACGGTGTGCGCTACGGCTACAAGGTCGAAGTGCGCGACGCTGACAACGTTACCACCTCTGATTTGCAGAAGTCGGCCATGGCGATCCGCAACAATGTCGTTGATGCAAACGGCAACCGGATTGCGGGTCTCTTCGGCGCGGATGTCCGCGTCGACTACGACGACTTCTTCATCTTCGCGGACAACTTCGGCCTCACGGCTGGTTCGGATGCCTTTGACTCGGCCTTCGATCTCAGCCCGAACAATGCGGTCGATTTTGACGACTTCTTCGTCTTCGCCGATAACTTCGGCCGCGAGATGGTTGGAGTTGGCAAGGTTGTTCCGACGATGACAGGTCTGAACAGCGATGCCCGCTACTACCTCGAGGCCGGCACTGAGTTGCCGCGCATCGGTGAAGAGGTGAGCGTCGCAGTCAGCCTGGAGGACTTCATCGAGGTTCGCGGTTATGGCCTCACTGTCGAGTTCGACAACGAGCTTCTCGAGTTCGTCGAGACGCGTGTCGTCGACAATCTCCTGGGCGAGACGGATCTGGCTGCACCGCAGGTCTTCGCACAGGCTGATGGCAAGGTTGCTATCGCCGCATTTGGTAACACCGCCAGTGAAGGTGGTCTCGGCTTGAATCTGATCTTCCGCGCCAGGCAGGAGATTGAGGACAGCTACATCGAGCTCACCAATGGCACCCTGCAGGACGGCACCTACGGCCTGAACCAGATCACGACTCCAGTCTCGGTCCGGATTGAGACTCGTCCAGAGGCATACGCTCTGGCCGACAACTATCCGAACCCGTTCAACCCGGAGACGACGATCAAGTATCAGCTCCCGGAGGCAGGCCAGGTTCGCCTGGAGGTTTACAACATGCTCGGTCAGGCCGTGAAGACGCTGGTTGATAACCAGTTCCAGAACGCCGGCCGGTATACCCTCCAGTGGGACGCCACCAACAACAGCGGGCAGCCCTTGTCCTCTGGTGTCTACTTCTACCGCATCCTTGCGGGCGGAGAGTATCAGAGTCACAAGAAGATGCTTCTGCTGAAGTAGGCGGTAGCTTCGCGATGTAAGTGAAATGGGACCCCACCTTGTGTGGGGTCCCATCTCATTATCCTGCAGTGCGACCATTTAAGTGCTGAAAAATAGAGGGGATTTACGGAATGCTGATAATGCGTAGGGCCACTCCGATCGCCCTCGCCCTCTTCCTCGCACTGGTAAGCGGAGCTTTCGCTGGCGCAAATGAAGGCGTTACCTTTTCGCTTACTAGTTCGGAGACGATTTCAGGGGTGGGGCCGGGTGAATCGGTCACTCTCGACATAGCCGGAAGCGGCTTCGTCGGTATCAAGAATCTGGATGTTTACGTCACGGTGTCTGACCCCGAGGCTTTTGATCTCGGAGCCGTCAGCGTGGAGCCGTTTGCCGGTTGGTTTCCATTGGCCGGCCAACTTGTTTCGGGAACCACAGACCAAGTTCGCGTTGGGGCGGCACTTCTGGGCGCCGGTGGTGTTACGGGTGATGGATCGTTTACTGTGACGTTGACGACCTCCGCCGCTTTCACCGCCGAAACTGAGGCGACCGTAACGGTTACTCTGATCTCGGTGGGGCCGTCCTCAAGCGACCGCGACGAATTCGACGCGGCCGCCCTCGGGTTGGCAGTACAGTTGAACCCCCCGGTGTCTGATCCAACATTGTCCGCCTCATCGGCGACCGATATCAGCACAGACTTCTCAGGTGTCGGTGACGGAAACGTCGCAGACGGAAGCGATGGTGAAGTCACCCTCGCCGCCGTATTCGCCAACGAGACAGGTGCTGCGACGGCTGGTCAGGCCATTACCTGGACCATCGTCAACAACGGCTCTGAGTCGATCTTCGTGCTCGGTAGCAGCGTATCCGAGATCGCATCGGGTGCAACCGGAACCGTTAGCGCGACCAGTGGCGACGCTGGCGTCAGTGCCATCGTACTGGACGCTGAAGGCGACAAGTTCGCTGGCAGCACCAGCGCCTCGGTAACGGCAAGTACTTCTGCGGCCAACTCAGAGGGCGCAACATTGGCTCTCAGTGTCGATTACTCAGTGACATGGGATGTCCCAGTACCGGCAGAGTTGGCAAGCTTCGCCGCCGATATCACTGGCGACCAGGATGTTCAGCTGCAGTGGGCCGTTTCGTCGCAGACGAACAATCTGGGCTGGGAAGTCTATCGCAGCCAAGACAACGACGTGTTCGAGCGTGTTAGTGGCCTGATTTCGGGCGACGGCACCAGTGACACGTTTCGTACGTTTGGCTTTCTCGATGCTGAGTTGCCAGCGACGGATGTCTTGTTCTACTACCTGCGTCAGATCGATCTAAACGGAACTGTAACACGCTCAAACGTCATCGAGGTCATGTTGGCCCCGACGGCCGTGCTCGAGCAGGCGCTTCCGTTGGCAACCGAACTGGCACAGAATTACCCGAACCCGTTCAACCCCGAAACGACGATTCACTTCGACCTCGCCTCGGAGAGTGGAGTCAGCCTCCGCGTCTTTGACATGACAGGTCAAGTGGTTCGGACACTCGTCCGGGGCAGCCTCCCAGCTGGTAGTTACACCCAGCTGTGGGATGGTCGGAATGAGTTGGGCCTTAAGGTGGGTAGCGGTGTCTACTTTTACGAATTGCAGGCTGGTTCCTTCAATTCCAAGAAGAAGATGACGCTCCTCCAGTAGTTCTGGGTTTCAAACTCCGGCTATCGGAGTTGCTCGAAACGAGCCGCCAGTCCCAGCCGGGACTGGCGGCTTCGTCGTTTTCTCAGGTGGAGATGTTGCCCACCAAATTCGCCCCGGCTATATTCGCCTCAAACACAATGCTACTCGCACGAGAGACAAGGGCCTGATGAAGGTGGACGTGCTGCTCTTCGCTGGGGCGCGGGACGCTGTGGGAGCCAAGGCGCTCGAGCTAAGTTTGCCTGACGGTGCCACCGCAGGATCGTTACTAGAGCACTTGGCACGGCAGTATCCGGCCTTTCTTAAGATCGCGCCCTTTGCACAGGTGGCCGTCAACGAAGACTATGTGCCAAAGACACACCCACTCACTATGGGCGACACTGTGGCGGTGATTCCCCCGGTCAGTGGTGGCTCAGGCTCCAGGTCTTTCCAGGTGGTAGACAGGCCCATTCGTCCAGAGGAATTACACGACCTTGTGCGCACCGACGCCGATGGAGCTATCGTCACGTTCTCGGGCGTCGTGCGCGACCATACGGGCACCCGAGCGACCTCTCATTTGTTGTACGAGGCGTACGCACCCATGGCAGAGAAGAAGATGGCGTCGCTCGCCGAGGCGGCCCGTGCGCGATGGAGTCTGGGTGACATCGCCATGATGCACCGCGTCGGCCGCTTGGAGATCGGTGAGATTTCGATTCTCGTGAGTGTAGCCAGTCCACACCGTGGCGGGGCCTTCGAGGCCTGCCAGTTTCTCATCGATCGGCTCAAAGCCGAAGTCCCAGTCTGGAAGAAGGAAGTGGGCCCCCGTGGCGAATTCTGGGTGGAGGGTCCCGGCGAACACGCTTCCCCCCAGGTCTCCCAGCAGTGATTACGAATTTCAGTTGGCTTTTGCCCGGCCAACTTGCCGGCTTCGGCCTACCCGAGCAGGCCACCTTCACGGACCTGCAGGCACTTCGGGACCAGGGGATCGGTGCCCTTGTCTCCCTGACCGAAGCACCTATGGATCCCGAACTGACCTCGCAGATCGGGATTCGGTATCAGCATTTGCCCGTTCCGGACATGCAGGCGCCGTCCCTCGACGAAATTCAGTGCTTTACAAGATTCGTCACGGTGGCTCGCGCAGCGGGAATCGCAACGGCGACACACTGTCGCGCCGGACTGGGACGAACTGGCACCATGTTGGCCTGTTATCTGGTCCATGAAGGCCACACCTGGGATCACGCGCTTGCCACTGTAAGGGTCAACCGACCGGGTTCGGTTGAGACGCCAGCGCAGGAGAACGTAGTATACGAGTATGCCCGAATGCTCCATGCGAAGGGGCAGGGGGCCTGATGACGAAGGGAAGCGAACCGAAGACTCCACATGATCGGGAGGGGAGGTCAGAAGATGGATGCTCCGTATCCTAGTTGCCTCAAGTGTCAGCAGGGGGTGCTCGTGCCGCTGTCAGACTATGGCCGGGACGGCGCCGCCATTCACTACAAGGCCTGGGTGTGTACCAGCCCGGATTGCGGCTACAATATCCGCATTGACAATGGTGAACTCAGTATTGGCAAGGAGTTAAGGGAGTCGTACAAATAAGGCGTCAAGATCGGGGTGAAGGGAGGATCCAATGCAGCGCCTGCTGACCCGAGACTGGGGCGTCAAACTGGGAGCCGTCCTGCTGGCGACGGCCTTGTGGTTTCACGCCGTCACGGAACGGACGTATCGCAGGAACCTGCAGGTTCCCCTCATTGTTGAGGAATCATCCGAAAACGTCGGCGACGCTCCTCTGATGATCTCGAGCCCCGTCCCGCCAACCGTGCGGGTCGCGGTATCCGGACCGGGCAAGGACCTTCTACGTGCAGCCGGTGATGACTTCCTGCTGCGCGTCCAACTGCCACCAGGGCGGCCCGGCAGACGCCTCAATCTCCGCCTGGACGGGACCCAGGTTGAGCGCCAGGTGGAGTCGAATCTCACAGTCGACGCCGTCCTCCTGCCGACAGATCTCAGTGTGATGCTCGATCATAGTGAGGAACGACGTGTCCCCATCCGGCCACGAATCGGCTTACGTCTGGCCGAGTCGTACACACAGGTCGGTGTGTCGCAACTGGACGCTGACTCCGTCGACATCACGGGTCCGCGCGGCCACGTCCGCCAGATCGAGGTGATCTACACAGACAGCCTCTTCCGCACTGACGTCCGCGCCGATGTTGATCTGGACCTTGCCTTGAACATCCCCCAAGGGCGCCTGATTGAACTTCGCCCCGATCATGTTCACCTGCACGTCGACATCCAGGAGTTGGCAGAATACGAGGTGCTCAACGTCCCCGTTACGGTTGTCGACGCCCCCCCGGGGGCGGCGGCTGAGCCATCACGAGTCTCGGTTCGGGTCCGCGGCGGAGCCGATCTCATCGGCAACCTCGATCCGGAAAGTGACATCGGCTTGAGCGTGAACTATGAACTGGCTCGCTCCGATGAAGGGGGCCTGATCGAGGCAAATCCAGGGCAACTGTACGAAATTCGCCGCATTACGCCTGAACGCGCCACCGTCGTTTTGCGCTGATTTGGTTGTCCTCGGACTCGAAACCTCCTGCGACGAGACCTCAGCGGCTGTCATCACAGCCGATGGCAAACTACAGTCGAATGTGGTGCTGTCACAGAATGACCATGCTCGTTACGGCGGCGTCGTCCCCGAACTGGCGTCCCGGGCGCATATCCGCACCGTCGGGCCCGTCGTTGAGCAGGCTCTGCAAGAGGCGGGTTGCTGTCTCGATCAACTCGATGCGATTGCAGTTACACACGGTCCGGGTCTGGTCGGCTCCCTCCTCGTCGGAGTGAACATCGCCAAGGGACTGGCCTACAGCCGCGATCTCGCTCTCATCGGGGTGCACCACCTCGAGGGGCATCTGTATTCGGCCGGAATCGAGTCCCACCTGCCGCCCCCCTTCGTCTCGCTTCTGGTCTCCGGCGGGCACACCGAACTGATCCATGTGCGGGCGCATGGATCCTATCAGCACCTCGGTCGGACACTGGATGATGCGGCGGGTGAGGCCTTCGACAAGGTCGCCAGGCTACTGGATCTGTTGCCGCCCGATCAGATGGTCGCCGGCGGACGTGCGGTCAGCGACGCCGCCGAGGCGGGGGACCCGCAGGCGGTCAAATTTCCCCGGCCCCTCCCCCTAAAGCAGGGGCTCGATTTCAGCTTCAGCGGACTAAAGACTGCCGTCCGTACCGAACTGATACGCCTGGGTGGCCCCGGCTCCGAGGGCGTCAAGGCCCGCACGGCAGATATTGCAGCCAGTTTCCAGCAGGCTGTCATCGATGTTCTTGTCCGACGCGCGTGTGATGCAGTAGAGAGCACCGGCACCGAGCGACTGTCGCTGGTTGGCGGTGTCGCTGCAAATCGTCTGCTGCGCGAGAGCCTGCGGGACGCGATGGCCAAAATCGGGGTAGAGTTCTTTACACCCAGTTCCATCCTATGCACTGACAATGCAGCAATGATCGCGGCTGCGGGTCGCCACCGCCTGCTGGCAGGGGAACGCAGCGGCTGGGATCTCGACGCCCACCCCCGCCTGGCGCTGCCAGGCCTGCCGCATGAGTGATCTTCTCGACGCCGCTCTCCGTCTCGACGCCGTCTGGCCATGGTTGCTGCTTCTGCCTCCCATGGTCTTGTTTGCCAACCTTGTGTATCGGCGCACACGCCCCCCCGTAGCCCCCACTCGTGTGGTCCTGCTCTGGCTCCTGCGGGCCACAACGTTCACGATTGTTGTATTGCTTCTGGCAGAGCCGGTTCTCTCCTATCTCGCCCGTCTGGCCCTGCGGCCCGAAGTTGTGACGCTCATTGACGCAAGCCCCTCAATGGATGTCGAAGAACGGGGTGTAACGCGCCTTGATCGAATCCGGACCTCGATGGCCGATGGACTCAGAGATGTTCTGGTTGGGCCCGCAAGGGCGTTCTCTGCATCCGTGCAGGACATCGGTCCGGATACCCTTGATCGCCTCCACTCTTTTGGCAAAGCGACGGATCTGGCCACCGCGCTGGCATCCGTTCTTGACGAGGCCACAGATCCACGACTGTTGAGCGCGATCGTCCTGATCACAGACGGCAGGCACAATCTGGGGCCCGACCCGGTCCGCATCGCCCGCGAGCACGGAACGCCCATCCATGTTCTCGGCGTGACCTCAAAGACGAGCCCCGATGATGTGCAGATTCTCGGTCTCGATCTCGATGGCCAACCCTTTGCCGGGAAGCCGATACGACTTCTGGCGCGTTTGCGAAGCTGGGGCTTTCAAGACAGCACCGTAACTTTGCGACTGGAGGAGGGCGAGGAAATCCTCAGCCAAGTCGAGATCCCACTCGCCGCCGACGGGCAGGTGCAGCCCGTGGAACTGTCGATGCCACCCATGAGTGCCGGTCCTCACCTTGTCCAAGTGTATGTTGTGCCCAGGGTCGGAGAGCTCACGCCACACAACAACCAGTCCTTGTTGGCCCTCAATGTCAGGCAGAGCCGGCTTCGCGTTCTACTGCTCACGGATCGACCAAGCCCGGAATCGGGCTTTGTCCGGCGGACATTGGTTGCTGATTCGACGTTGCAGGTAGACGAGTATGTCGGCCGGGGAGAGGACGTCTATTACGGGGCCGCCCGAGTCCCGTCTGCCTTCGGAGGCTACGACGCCGTCGTAGTGTTGTCCCCCAAGGGACAGGCCGACCCACTGCCTGAAGCCCTGCAGGCCTACCTGACCGGTGGGGGAGGCATCCTGATTCAGACGCTAGGCAGCGAGACAGGCGCGTTCTCCGCAACGTGGTCCGATATCCTGCCGACTGTGACAGAAGCGGGTACTCCGGACGTGCACGACAAGGCGCCACTTCACCTCGTAGCGGCAACGCGCAACCACCCTATTCATCGGGGTATGACAAGAGGCGCCACCGAGGATCCCTGGCAACGACTGCCGCCACTGCAGGCGCGAACCCCCCGAGTTCGGCTGAAGCCAACAGCAAAGGCATTGTTGGCAGCTGCGGACGGTGCTGCCGTCGTGGTGGCCAGCGCCCACGGTGCAGGCCGAGTCGTGCATGTACTAGGAACAGGCTTCTGGCGTCAAAGCCTCTTTGGTGAGGGGGCGGGGGGAGATGCCAGGACCGTCCGAGCGTTCTGGCGGAGTGCTGTCCACTGGCTGGCTTCGGCGGAGTCCGGAGGACGCGTGCAGGCCTCTGCCGAGCAACCGGTATACCGATCCGGACAGCGTGCCGCAATTACGGCGCAGGTATTCGATGAGCTAAAGGAGCCACTCACAGACGCTGATGTCGAACTAGCCCTCTCTCCAGGCGGCCGTGCCATCCTCCTCGAGCCAATGGTTCCGGGCCACTACCGGACTGAGATTGCAGACCTCGCCGCCGGCAGCTACACCTTCCTGGTCCGTGCCCGGATCGGCATGGAGAGCATCGGTCAGACGGAGGGCTCATTCGTCATTGAAGACCATACCATTGAGTCCGACGATCTGCGATCCGACGCCGAGATGCTGGCCGCGATCGCCCGGGCCAGCGGCGGGACCTATCGAGGGATCGAGGCTTGGCGGGAACTGGTTCAGACCATCCGCCCAACGCCGATCCTCGTACAGGAGCAGCAGGACATCGGTGTGAAGATTCACCACATGGCCTGGCTCTTTCTGCTGACAGGGCTGCTGACGACGGAGTGGATTCTGCGCAAGCGCTCGGGCATGCTGTGAGGTCCGCTCCGCCGATGTTCTTCCTGGCTCTGTACCTAACCGGCCCAGGGGCCCTGTGCGGGCAGGCCCGGCTCTCGGAAATCATGACCGATCCGTTGGGAAGCGAGCATCACGACGAGTTTGTCGAGCTATACAACGCCAGCCAGACAGACACGGTCGACCTGGCTGGCTGGTACCTGGGCGACGGGGATGAGATCGACAGAATCATCGCCCTTCGGCACGGCACGGCGCTGGCACCAGGTGGCTTTGCCCTGGTACTGGATGGCAGCTATGCGGACGCCTCGACGACGTATGATTCGGTGCGAGAGTCGGTCACAATCGTTACTATTGAAGACCGGGCCTTTGGCAGGTCAGGGTGGTCCAATTCGGCACACGAACAAGTGATTCTCGTGGATGCCGCCGGTGATACGGCCGACATGTTCTCCTACGACCCCGGGGCCAGTCGCGCCGGCCATTCGTGGGAGCGCGGAACCGACTCGCAATGGCAGTTGTCACTGTGGATCGGTGGCACACCCGGGCAGCAGAACAGTGTCGATCTGGCACCTGCGGTGACGGGCCGTATTGTCATTGATCGGGCACCCGACCCTTTTGTTGAGAGCCTGCAGATTGTCTGTCACCTGCCCTTTGCGCCGGCTCTCCTGTCGGTGACGGTTTACGATGCCGAGGGCAACCTTGTTCTGCGTTTGCGGGACTGGGAACCCGTCGCCTTCGAGGAGACCATCCACTGGGATGGTCGAACAGCATCGGGGCAGTTGTGTCCCCCAGGTTTGTACATTCTGTCGGCCAGAGCCAGTGCTGAGGGACGGATCGTTGACGAAAAAGTAACCGTCTCCCGGCAGTGACGGCTCGTTTTTGAGTTCCAACTGGCGATCCCCGTCGCCACACGGTAGCCCTCCCCGGCTGCCGCCACGCTCCCCGAAGTCCCCTACCGAACGCATCGGGCGCCCTTTGAGCGCCGATGATCACAGGATATGTCCGAACTCGCACAGCGCTTCGTCGCAGGTCGCAAGGGATCACAAGTCTCAGGTGTCCTGCTCACCGCCCTTGGGACCTTTCTGCTTGTCAGTCTCGTCTCGTACTCCCATTTCGATCCGCCCAATTCCAGCCAGTTTCACAGCGATACGATCAACTGGGCGGGCAAGGTTGGGGCGCACGTGTCGTACGGTCTCTTTGCAGCCGTCGGCCTCAGCGCCTACACGCTGCCCCTTCTTGTCCTCCTGTGGGGATGGAATCGTCTGCGACGCCGGGAAGTTCGTGCCGATGCCATGCGGACCGCGGGATTGCTGGGCATTGCTACGTTCTTCTCCATTGCATCCGGACTGCCCACCTGGTCGTCCTATACGGCTTTCGAACTGGGCGGCTGGCTGGGGACGTGGACAACGAACGTCTTCCTGGTTCCCTACACCGGCCGTGTCGGCTCGATGATCCTGCTCTCCGCCCTGCTGCTGGCCTCCCTCCTTCTGGTCACCGACCTCGATCCACGCCGACTGCTGACGTTGATCGCTGCTGGTGGCACACAAGTCTCTGCCGCAGCAACCCGGGCCTTCGCCTCGATCCGGGTCTTTACGGCGAAACTCGCTGCCGTCGGACGACGGAATGATCCAGAAGACTCGGAGCCGGAAGAGGATGATGACGAGGAAGATGAGGATGAGGGCTTCGAAGGGGGGGATTCCGTTGCCGATGACGAAGTGCGATCGGAAACACTAACGCCGCCAAAGCGTCTGCCAACCATCAGGAAGGACGAAATTCAGGTGCGGCGGCCTCCCGTTGCTGATGCTGGCCCTGTGAAGCCCCCTGCTTCGGTGCCATCTCCCACACAGGACGAAGGCATGCCAAAGGAGTCTGGCGAGAGTGCCGGATCGGGCAAATTGCGCAAGAAAGGTGGACGTTACAAAGTTCCCGTGGTGACCCTCCTTGATCCGGTTCCGAATGACCGGGGCGAACCGGACCGGGAGTCGCTGCTGGCGAATGCGCGAATTCTTGAGGAAGCTATGGCGAACTTTGACGTGATGGGGAAAGTCGTCGAGATCAGCCCGGGCCCCGTCGTGACTCGTTATGAGGTCGAGCCGGCACCAGGGGTCAAGGTGGGACGAATCTCCGCCCTGGCTGATGACCTGGCTCGCGTCATGAGTGCCCAGGGCATACGCATTCAGGCCCCAGTCCCGGGAAAGTCCGTGGTTGGCGTTGAGATCGCCAACCATCATCGTGAAACGGTCTATCTGCGCGAAATCATCGATTCCCCAGCCTTCAAGAACTCTGAGTCTCTCATCACCATGGCCCTGGGCAAGACGATTGCCGGGGAAGACTTCGTCACAGACATGGCGAAAATGCCGCACTTGCTCGTGGCAGGTGCCACCGGAGCCGGCAAGAGCGTGTGCATCAACGGCCTGATCTGCAGCATCCTGCTGCGCGCCACGCCGGATCAGGTGCGCTTGCTTATGATCGATCCGAAGGTCGTTGAGTTGACGATGTACAACGGCATTCCGCATCTGCTCGTACCCGACATCACCGAGCCCAAAAAGGCATCGGAGGCACTCAAGTGGGCGGTCGCCGAGATGGAGGTCCGCTATCGGTCCCTGGCGCGAATGCATGTTCGCAACCTGGCCGACTACAATGCCAAAGTTGAGAAAGCGCTGGCCGAGCGCGAAGCTGTCGGTGATGCCGGCGCCGAAACCAAGGAGGCCGCCGCGGGTGAGGAACTGCGAAAATTGCCCTTCATCGTCATTATCATCGATGAATTCGCCGATCTGATGCTCACGGCGCCAGCAGATGTCGAGACTTCCCTCATGGGACTCGCGCAGAAGTCGCGTGCTGTTGGCATTCACATCATCCTGGCGACGCAGCGTCCCTCGGTGAATGTGATTACGGGCGTGATCAAGGCGAACTTTCCATCACGAATCGCCTTTCAGGTCGCCTCCAAGATCGACTCGCGGACGATCCTTGATATGAACGGCGCCGAACGCCTGCTTGGCCGCGGCGACATGTTGTTTCTGCCCAGCGGGCAAGGTGAGCCCATCCGAATCCACGGCGCTTTCATTTCTGGCGAAGAGACCGAACGACTCGTGGAAAAAATCAAGGAGAGTGGCTACGAGGTGGAGGAGGTCAAGGTCTTTGCCCCACGGGGCGACGGCAACGGGGGCGCCGGTGATCGGGATGAGCTGTTCGAGGATGCCGTCGCCATCGTTCTGGACACACAGCAGGCGAGTACGTCTTTCCTCCAGCGGAGAATGAAGGTGGGCTACTCAAGGGCTGCCCGTCTGATGGATGAACTGGAAGCGGAGGGCATCGTTGGCCCCGCCGAAGGTGCCAAGCCACGGGAGATCCTCGTGGAGTCGGGCCCCAGCGCCTACGCGAAGGAGGATGATCTCAATTGAGATGGATCGCATCGATCGGGCGATGCCTCGCCTTGACTTGCCTGTTGTTGCCGCCGGCGGTCCAGGCCATCACCGGCACAGAGGTTATCGAGCGCATGCAGGAACGATTCGCCGATGCCAAGTCTTACGAGGCAAGGTTCGAAAAGCAGTTCTACTGGGCCGTCCTGGACAAAAGCATGTCTCGCGAAGGGCACATCTATACGCGACGCCCGGGGCAGTTTCGCGTGGAGGTCGAGGATGGGGATCTGGTCGTCGCCGATGGTACGACCATCTGGGCCTATAACAAGGCAAACGACCAGGTCATCGTGTCGCACTATGAAGGCGAACTACGGACGCCCTGGGAGATCCTCGTGCAGTACACCGACGGATATCGACCTGTGTCGGTCAAAGAGACCAAGCTGGATGGCCAGGAGGCATATGAGTTGACGCTGCAGCCCCGCGATGAGGTGCCGGCACATCTCCGATTGCAGCGCATGCGTGTCTGGGTTGAGCGCAAGGACTGGCATCTGCTGCGCGTCGAGCAAGTCGAGGCCAATGATGACGTTCGCACCTACATCCTCAAGGATCATCGCAAGGACAAGAGGCTGAAGGACGAACTCTTCACCTTTCTTGCGCCAGAAGGCGCGCAGGTCATCGACCAACGCATCACGCCCGGCGGACCGTGACGCGCTGCAGGCTTCTTGCCTCCATGGTGGTACTTTTGTCTGCCGTTCCGCTGGCGGCGACCGAGGCAATGTGGGTATTTCTGGCCGACAAGCCTGCAGCAGATGGTCGCCGAATCGGCTGGTTCGCAGGGCATACAGCAACCCGTCAGCAGTTCGACCTATCTCTGGATGCCTCGTATCTGCAGGCCGTACAGGCAACCGGCGCGGTCCTGCGCCAGCGTTCGCGCTGGTTCAATGCGGTCAGCGTTACGGCCACTGCTGACCAGGTGCCGGAGCTTCGGGCGCTGCCCTTCGTACTCGATGTGCGTCCTGTGCGGAACTTGCGGCGGACACCAGAGACCGCAACCGCAAGTGCACCTGCACCGCGCAGAGCAGGTGCGGCGTTGGACTACGGAGAATCCTTTGAGCAGAGCGCTGCCGTCGCTGCACATCTGCTGCATGCCCGTGATGTGATGGGCCAGGGCGTGCGCGTCGCGATTATCGATGCCGGCTTCAACTGGCAGGACCATCAGGCTTTTGCCAGTCTCAACGTTGTTGCCTGGCGAGATTTTCTCAATGATGACAACGACGTCAGTGACGAGCCGGATGAGCCCATCACTGGCAACGAAATTGAGACAGGCCAGAACCTGCACGGCACTGAAGTGTTGGGGGTGATCGCTGGATACGATCCCGGCCGCCTCGTTGGAATTGCACCCCGTGCGGAGTATCTGCTGGCCAAGACCGAGGACGCCCGCGTCGACGCTCGAGGCGTGGAACTCGACCCGGCGACGGAGGAGGACCGGTGGATCGCCGCCATTGAGTGGGCTGACAGTCTTGGGGCACAGGTCGTCAGCTCATCCCTTGGCTACATCACCTTCGACGATGGCACGGGATATACATACGAAGACCTGGATGGCCGCACGGCACTGACGACACGTGCCGCCGAGTTGGCCGTTGCTCGAGGCATCGTTGTTGTCGTGGCCGCCGGCAACGAGGGCAGCACGAGTTGGCACTACATCACCGTCCCCGCTGATGGTGCAGGTGTCATCGCCGTCGGTGCGGTTCATCCTGTGAACAACGGTCTCGCATTCTTCAGTTCCAGGGGGCCAACAGCGGATGGGCGTATCAAGCCTGACGTGGTGGCGCCGGGGCAACAGATTGTCACTGTCTCTGGCAGGGGAGCCGGGTCGGCGGCGGCCCCATTCAGCCTGCAAGAATATCGTCGACTCAGTGGTACGTCATTCTCGGCACCCATCGTCAGTGGCGCCTGCGCACTTCTGTTGCAGCTGCATCCGACCTGGACACCCGCGGAGGTGGCGGACGCGCTGCGCTCAACGGCAACCGATCTGGGCCCAGCGGGACCCGATACCCTCTTTGGGTGGGGCCTGATCGATGTGGCCAAGGCGAGCGGACTCGACGCGATCATCCCCGAGCTCAGCCTGATGGCGGCGCCCTTTCCGAACCCCGCCCGGGGCCCGGCGCCGACGATCCACTTCCCTGTTGCACTGCACGCAACGGAGAATGTATCCCTGTCACTTTTCGACGCCGCGGGAGAGCTCGTGGATCGCGTCGAATCCAGGCGCTTGCCCCCGGGAGACTACACCAGCTCCGCACTGGCCCCCAGATGGGAGGTGCCGGAGCGACTCGCCGATGGTGTCTACCTCTACGTTCTCTCCAGTGAGACGCTCCACCACACAGGAAAGGTCGCGGTTCTGCGAACGCGATAGGACCCTCTGCATGTGGCAAGCGGGTTCTCGAGCGAGTACCTTCGTTGTGCGGAGACCCTGATGACATCCACGCCTACTCACGCAGCCCCCCGCGGGCGGCCGACACCGACGCGCCGTGTCCGGAACCAACGGAAAATGCGGACGCTGAATCGCATGGTACTGCTCTGCAGTGCCGTCTTCATACCTGTGTACCTTGCGATCAGACTGACCGGGGGATCAGCGGCGAAGCTTGATCAGTTGCCGGACCTGCTGAGTCGGATCAAGACACCCGTTGTCTGGGAAGTACCTGAAAATGGCGTGCGCTACGAGACGTTCTTCCACGGATACCCGGATGCGGGCTACAAGTTTGTCGTCGTCAGAGTACAGATGGAGGCCCGCATGAAAATCGGCTACGACATTGTTCCACGCTGTTTCCAGTTGGTGGATGATACCGGACTCCGCCACTACCCGCTGACTCACTCGCCGATTTTCATTCATCTCGGCGATAAATTCAAACTCGATCGAGGTGATTCTCTCGACGAGGAACTTCTGTTCGAAATTCCCAAGGCTGCCAGTGCCGACCGGCTTACTTTCGAACGTTACCAGGAGTAAGGTTGCTATGGCTACTCTCCACGAGACGATCTCCGACTGCCAGCTTCGGCTTGAACGGTTGCGAGGGTATCTTTGACGTCGACCTGCGACGTGTAAGGCTTACCGAACTCGAGGAGCAAATGGCGGTCGGCGATTTCTGGAACGACCGGCAAAGAGGGCAGACTGTGTCGCGTGAGGCCCGCGAGTTGCGTGCCGTCCTGGGACCCTTTGCGGCTTTGCACGCACGTATAACAGACTTATGTGAATTGCACCAAATGAGCACGGAGGAGGGTGACGAAGCCTCTCTCTCCGAGCTCGAGACCGAGGCCTCCTCTCTGTTGGTCGATCTCGATCATATGGAGTTCCTGGCGATTCTGTCGGATCCAGATGACTCGAAAGATGCCATTATTGAGATTCATCCGGGCGCGGGTGGGACCGAAGCTGCCGATTGGGCCGAGATGTTGATGCGCCTCTATCAGCGCTGGATCGAGCGGCGCGAGTTCGAGGCGGAGGTGATGGACCTGGTGCCCGGAGACGAGGCGGGAATCAAGTCTGTCACGATCGAAGTGAAAGGCAGCTACGCATATGGCTACCTCAAAGCCGAGGCCGGTGTCCATCGCCTGGTGCGGATTTCACCGTTCGACGCACAGAAACGGCGGCATACCTCTTTCGCCAGTGTCTTCGTTTATCCTCAGGTGGATGAAATGCCAGAGGTGGAATTGAAGGACGAAGAGATCCAGGTCGATGTCTACAAGGCCGGCGGTGCTGGAGGGCAACACGTGAACAAGACCTCATCCGCCGTGCGCATGACCCACCTGCCAACAGGTATCACGGTGTCATGCCAGAATGAGCGCTCTCAGTTAAAAAACAAGGGCACGGCTCGCAAGGTCCTGACGGCCAGGGTCTACGCTTTCTACAAGCAGGAAGAGCTGAAAAAAATGGCCGTCGTAGAGAGCACAAAGATGGCTATCGATTTTGGCAGCCAGATTCGTTCCTATGTCTTCCAGCCGTACACGATGGTGAAAGATCACCGAACCGGACACGAGTCGGGCAACCTCCAGGCCATCATGGATGGTGACATCGACAAGTTTATCGAAGCCTACCTGACAGCGGCCCGGGTAAAGTAGGCCCTCGTGTCGTACGAATTGTTTGTCACCCGACGGTACCTGAAATCCAAACAGCGCTCCGGGTTTCTTTCCGTCATCAGTTTCATCGCCGTGGGTGGTGTGATCCTGGGCGTGGCTGCCCTCGTGATCATGCTATCCGTGACCAACGGGTTCTCTGGCGAGGTCAAGAACCGCCTGATCGGCATGAACGCCCATGTCAGTATCGGCCGGTACTATGGCGCTCCCATCGAACAGGCCGACACGCTCATGGCCCATGTCGTGAAGCTGCGGGGCGTTCGGGGCGCCGCACCAATCGTCGAAGCAAAATTGGGGTTATATACCAATGATGGTGATTTTTCCGGGGTCATCGTCTGGGGCATTGACCCACAGAGCTTTGGCCAGGTGTCTGATCTGCCGAAGCATCTGGAATACGATAAGCAGGGGCAGTTTCACTTCGACCCGCCCGAGGGCGAGAAGTACCCAGGAATCATTGTGGGGGCATCGCTGGCGAATCGTCTGCGCATCGGTGTCGGCGACCGTGTCTTCCTCTTGTCGATTCAGAAGAGGCCCATCGAGGACGTGTTGATGGATGGTCTGGCACCCAAGTATCACCCCTATGTCGTGACCGATCTCTTCGCCAGTGGTATGTATCACTACGACGATACCTTTGCCTTTGTTGGCATCGATGAAGCTCGCCGCATGCTGGCGATGGATGGCGTCTCTGCCATCCATCTGCGCATAGATGATCTGGATGATGCGACGGCTCTCCGCGACGAACTCGACGAGGATCTGGGCTACCCCTTTCACGTCACAGACTGGACACAGCAGTTTCCCGAACTCTTCCACTGGATGGAGCTGGAGAAGATCGTGATCTTCACGGCCCTGAGTTTGATCATCATCGTTGCTGCCTTCAATATCATGTCGATTCTGACGATGTCGATCCTGATCAAGACGCCCGAGATCGGTATCCTTCGAGCCATGGGCGCCCAGGCCAAAGGGATCGCCCGTGTATTTATCTTTCAGGGCTTGTTCATCGGCGTCTTCGGCACAGCATTGGGATGCCTGATCGGGCTGGTCGTATGTGTTGTACAGGATCGCCTGCAGATCATCTCCATTCCGAGTGACATCTACATTATCAGTTCTCTGCCGGTCGACATGCAGCCCCTTGACTTCGTCGCAGTATCCGGCATGAGTATCGTCATCTGTTTGCTGGCTGCGGTCATTCCAGCACGCAAAGCTGCGTCTCTGGAACCTGTCGAAGCCATCCGCTACATCATGTGACTGCGATGAGAACTGATCAATCAACAACCCTTGAGACCTTGTCACCTGGTGGCATCGTTCTACGCGCGAAGGATGTGCGCAAGGTCTACCGCAGCGGCGACCAGGACCTTGAGGTGCTGCGTGGGATCAATATTGAACTGCGGGAGGGTGAGACCGTCGCCATTACCGGTGCATCCGGGGTGGGCAAGAGCACGCTGCTCCACATCCTGGGCGCCCTGGATCGACCAACAGAGGGTCAGCTGCAAATCCGTGACGTCGACGTCCTGGCACTCAACGATGACGATCGGGCGCAGTTCCGCAATCGGCACGTGGGCTTTGTTTTTCAGTTTCACAATCTTCTGCCGGAGTTTACCGCACTGGAGAATGTCATGATGCCGGCGTTGATCGCCCGACACGCTGATGGGATGGAATCCAGGGCAAGAGATCTGCTGTCCCTCGTAGGCCTCGATCACCGTCTTGAGCACCGGCCTGGCGAGCTCTCCGGTGGCGAGTGTCAACGGGTCGCGGTCGCCCGGGCTCTCATCATGAAACCCGAGCTCGTCCTGGCCGACGAGCCTTCCGGCAATCTGGACTATGAGTCCAGTGACCGCCTGCACGGCCTGCTTCGCGACCTGGCGAGCGCCGAAAACCAGGCTTTCCTGGTCATGACGCATGACCGAGACCTTGCCGCCAGTCTCGATCGATCGGGGCACATAGATGCTGGTCGTCTGGATCTCAACTGAGCCATGATCTGTAACATCTGCAACGAGCGCCAGGCAACGATCGAGTTCACGGCGATTGTAGGCGACGCAAAGAAGACGCTGCACCTTTGCCAGGAGTGCTCCAAACAACAAGGTCAAAAAACGGCACCCGCGAAGCTGGCGGATGTGCCGACGGAAAACCTGGCAGCCGCCCAGACGGCGGAGACGAAGAAAGTGGATGTCGTCACCGGCCCGGTGGCTGGTGCCGAGGCAGGCAAGGGCCTGTGTCCCGGCTGCGGTATGACCTACGAGGAGTTTCGCAAGGTCGGCCGCCTGGGCTGTTCGCAGTGTTACGAAGCCTTCGGTGCACCTCTGCGGCGATTGTTGAAACGCATCCACGGATCCGATCTGCATGTCGGCCGCGGCCCCAAGGCGCCCACCCCGGTCGCCGAGCATGAGGACTCCCCGACAGGCGGCACGGTTACCGACGCTGAAGATCTGCGCGCGGATCTAGCAGCAGCTGTTGATGCCGAAGACTACGAACGAGCGGCAGATCTGCGTGATCGCATCGCTCGTTTGCGGCAAGAGGGCTCTTGAAACTCGACTCCCTGATCCGTACGGCACCAAGCTGGATGAGCGGCGACGGCGACGCGGATGGTATCGTCATCAGCTGCCGTGCTCGCCTGGCGCGCAATCTCGCCGACTACCCCTTTGCGACTCGTATCACGCAGGCCCAGCAGCAACAGGTCATTGACGCGGTTCTTGCGGCGGCCAAAACGAGCCATTCGATGAGTACGGCGACGTACTTCGGGATGAGCGTGCTCGATGGCAACGAGCGCAGGGTGTTGGTGGAACGACACCTCATCAGTCCGACTCTGGCAGACGAGAAAGGTGAGCGTGGGGTTCTGTTCAATCAGGACGAGTCATTAAGTGTGATGATCAACGAAGAAGATCACCTGCGTCTGCAGGCAATTTCGCCTGGCACTCGGGGCCGGGATGCCTTTGCCGCGATCTGTGCCCTGGATGACGAACTGCTCAATGCAGTCAACTGCGCCCACGATCCGAGAATTGGATTCCTCACAGCCTGTCCGACGAACACGGGCACCGGCTTGCGTCTTTCTGTGCTGATGCATCTGCCGGCCCTCGTGCTTACAGAAGACATGGAGCGAGTTTTGCAGGGGTTGAGTCAGTTGTCCTTCACCGTCAGGGGCGTATACGGTGAAGGCTCCAATGCGGCAGGAAATCTCTTCCAGATATCGAACCAGGCGACCCTTGGTGCCTCGGAAGAGAGCATCCTTGAGGAGCTGCTTCGCATTACCGAGCAACTGATAGGTTACGAAAGAGATGCCCAGGACTCGCTGACGAAGGAAGCCCGGGGACAGATGGAGGACAAGGTGTGGCGCGCCTACGGAATTCTGTCCCACGCCCGAATCCTGACGAGCCAGGAGTTCATGAATCTGTTGTCGGCGGTTCGGCTGGGGTGCACCCTCGGGATTGTACGAGGCATACCTTCAGCGTTCCTCAACCACCTCATGATCGCCACTCAGCCATCCCACTTACGAGCCGACGCTGGGCGCGGATTGACCCCGGCCGAGCGCGACTTGCGACGCGCCGACCTGGTCCGAGAGAAACTGTCGCAAGTTAATAATTCATAGGTACTTGAGAGGATTCGACCGGGCTTGCCCGAACCTTGACACTTCGAAAGCGCCTGTGTAGTTTGACCCAAGCCAATCAACTGGCCAATTCTCTGCAATTATCTGGAGGTCGCGGTACATGAACAACATGTTCACCGATGGTGTGAAGCGTGTCATGCAGTACGCGCGGGAGGAATCTGCGCGCCTCGGGCACAACTACATCGGTACCGAGCACCTACTCCTTGGCATCATCAAAGAGGGTAAGGGCAAGGCCGTTACCGTTCTGACCAATCTTGGACTCAACCTCGAAACCGTGAAGCAATCCGTCGAGGATTACGTCGCCACCTCAGGTGGCACCATGACAATAGGCGAGGTCCCATTCACGCCTCGTGCCAAGCAGATCCTTGAGGTTGCTGCCAACGAAGCCAAGGACATGAAGACGCAGTTCGTCGACGTTGAGCATCTCCTGCTTGCTCTGCTCAAGGACAAAGAAGGTGTCGCAGCACAGATTCTTGCCGCTTTCGGCGTCGATTACAAAACTGCCATGGAAGAGACCGTCGCCGTTCTCGAGGGCAAGACGACAGGATCCAAAGAGAAGGGCAAGAAGAGCAAGACGCCCTTCCTCGATCATTTCGGCCGCGATCTGACCCAGATGGCCCGCGAAGGCAAGTTGGATCCCGTCATCGGACGTGAGAAGGAAATCGAGCGCGTGACGCAGATTCTGTCGCGCCGCAAGAAGAACAATCCCATCCTCATTGGCGACCCAGGTGTTGGCAAAACGGCGATCGTCGAGGGCTTGGCGCAGCGCATCGTCGAAAAGCGCGTCCCCCAGATTCTGCTGGACAAGCGACTCGTCACTCTGGATATGGGTGGTGTTGTTGCGGGCACCAAGTACCGTGGACAGTTCGAGGAGCGTATCAAAGCCGTCCTCAACGAACTCAATCAGAATCCTGATGTCGTCATCTTTATCGACGAACTGCACACCATCGTCGGTGCCGGCAGTGCGGAGGGCACGCTGGACGCTTCCAACATGTTCAAGCCCGCCCTGTCCCGTGGTGAACTCCAG
>CALFPI010000652.1 GCA_937919035.1 uncultured Gemmatimonadaceae bacterium | reverse complement strand
CGGTCACGTGTACTGCACCATGCTCGCCGCCAATCCCACCCTCACCTTCGGACGGCTGGATGTGTTGCTCCTGCCGTTCTACCGACGGGACCTGGAGGCCCGACGCCTCACCCGCGCCCAGGCGGGCGACCTGATCTCCGACTTCTACGCAAAGAACAACCTGATCCTGGGGCGCGGCGAGCACCAGATGAGCGGCGGCTCCCAAACCGACACCGGCTGGCAGCGCAACCTCACGTATGACGCCCCGCAATATGTCGTGCTGGGGGGATATCGGGCGGATGATTCACCCGCGACAGACGAATTGACAGAGCTCTTTTTGGAGCGTGTCGATCCGCGCTACGAAAACCCGGTGATGGTGTTACGCTATACCAGAGATCTGCCGGCTAGCATCTGGCGCCTGGCCTGCACCAGGATGCGTGACAATGCCAGCTTCATGGTGTACAACGACGAGAATGTCATCCCTGCCATGCGCCACTGCGGCATCGCCGCCGAGGATGCCGTCAACTATACCATGCACGGCTGCAACTGGCCGGACATTCCCGGCATCCAGCGCGAAGTGGGCAACCATCAGGCCGTGCTGCCCCGCTACTGCCTCGATGCCCTCTTCAGTTTCGACGATGAGTTGCCTTCCATCGACGCGCTGTACGAGCGCTTGATCGAATGCTTCCGTCGGGAGATCACGGCTCAGTGCGAAGACCTGCGCCAGGCGCAGAGGGCGTGGGACGCCGAAGCCCCGGGCCTGTTACGGGTGGACGACTGTTTCCTCGACGGTCCCGTGGACCAGGCTCGGTCCTGGCGGTTGGGCGGCGTGCGCCATACGACGCTCACCTGCGCCATCTCCGGCCTCGCCACCGCCGCCGACTGTCTCGCCGCCGTCGATGAGCTCGTGCTCAAATCAGACCAGGTGTCGCTCACCAACCTGCAACAAGCGTTGCGTGGTGATTTCGCCGACAACGAAGCTTTGCGCCAACTCTGTCTCAAGGCACCGAAATTTGGCCAGAACGATGACCGGGCCGATGGCCACGCGGCGCGACTGCTGAGTCAGGTGCTGGCCGAGATCGACGCCGCCTCCCGTTCTGACAGCGGCGACGCGGTGGTCGTCTTCCGCTGCCTGGAGACCGACATGCGCCACATCCGCCTGGGTGCGGAGACAGGCGCCACCCCCGATGGCCGCCACGCCGGGCAACCCTTGAGCGAAAACACATCGCCCTATCCGGGTTCCTGCCGCAACGGCCTCACAGCCATGCTCAACTCCGTCGCCAGACTGCCTCTGTCGGGCATCAACTCCGGCGCCCTCAATATCCGTCTGCAACCCGAACTGGTTCGTGGCCAGGAGGGACTCGACCGGCTCGCCGCCCTGTTGCGCACCTACTTCGAGTTGGGCGGCCTGCAGAGCCAACTCACCGTCGTCTCTGCCGAGCAGTTGCGTGAGGCTCAGCGACACCCGGAAGCGCACCGGGACCTGATGGTGCGTGTTACCGGTTACAGCGCCGTCTTTGTCGACATGGCCCGGCACGCCCAGGATGAGATCATTCGCCGCCAGCAGATGGGCTGATATGAGCCTTGAAGATGTCCCCTGGCCCTGATCTGCTGTGACTGGACAACTTCCGCTTCGCCTGGCACCCCACGTCCACGAGGCC
>CALFPI010000651.1 GCA_937919035.1 uncultured Gemmatimonadaceae bacterium | reverse complement strand
CGTTGGATCAAACTGATTCAGCACCAGCCTGCCACCGGGGGCCAGACGCTGCCGAAAGCCACGCAGGGCGGTCAACTGGTCCGGCGTCGTCAGCAGATGCTGGAAGGTGCGGTACGGCAGGCAGATCAGCGCAAAGGGACCGCTTGCCGCCATCGGCAGAGCGCGCATGTCGCCCTCGACGATGGTGATCCGATGTTGCACATCTTCGGGGAGCCCAACGACGTGCTGGCGAGCCTGGGCGACCATCGCTGGCGCCAGCTCAAGCCCTGTAATGTCGATGCCGGCGGCGGCCACGGGAAACAGAATACGTCCCGTGCCGCAGCCGGCTTCGAGAACCGGACCACCACCGGCAATGGCGTGGTCGCGGTAGAACTCTACTTCACCCTCCAGACCGGTGAAGTAGCTGTCGTAGAAGCGTGCCTGCGCACCGGTATAGGCGGCGGCAGGATCGTAGTCTTCGATCAGAACAAGTCCTGCACGACGGCACGTTCTTCCTGCAGTTCCTTCTCCGTCGCAGCGATCTTGGCGCGGGCGAATTCACTCAGTTCGAGGCCCTTGACGATGCTGACATTGCCCTTGCCGTCGGAACGCACGGGATAGCCGAAAATCAGGTCCTCGTCGATGCCGTAGCTGCCATCACCGGCAACCGCCGCCGAGAACCAGTGGCCCTCGGCCGTGGCCGAATCAACACTCATGACGTGATCCAGCGCGGCATTGGCCGCCGATGCCGCTGACGACAGACCGCGGGCGGCGATGACGGCAGCGCCGCGCTGCTGGATGAGTTCGATGAACTCGCCCTGCAACCAGCCCACGTGACCGATCACATCGGTGCACGGGCGTCCCTTGATCTTCGCATTCTCCGCATCGGGGTACTGTGTCGCCGAATGATTGCCCCAGATCGTCATATTCGACACGGCGGCAACGTCGGTGCCCGCCTTGGCCGCCAGCTGCGCCATGGCGCGATTCTGATCGAGGCGGGTCATGGCGTGGAAGCGTTCGCGCGGAATGCCACCCTTCACGCCGTGCTTCATGGCGATCAGGCTGTTGGTGTTGGCCGGATTGCCGACGACCAGGACCTGGACGTTCGCTGCGGCCTTGGCCAGGGCCTTGCCCTGCCCGACAAAGATCGGCCCGTTCTCCTTGATCAGGTCGCCACGCTCCATACCCTTGCCGCGCGGCTTGGAGCCCACGAGAAGCCCCCAGTTGATGCCATCGAAGGCTTCTTCGGCGTTGTCCGTGACGCGGATGTCATCCAGCAGCGGGAAGGCACAGTCCTGCAACTCCATGACCACACCCTCGAGGGCGGGCAGAGCGGGTGTGATCTCGAGCAGGCTCAGCGACACACGCGTGTCAGGGCCGAAGACCGACCCGGAGGCGAGCCGGGGAAGCAGGGCGTAACCGATCTGGCCGGCGGCGCCGGTCACGGCAACACGTACAGTGCGGGGCATCTGGGATACTCCTTGTAGTCAGTGAGGAAACTCAACAAGGGGAGAATCTGCGGCATCCAGGGGGTCATGACAAGTTGAGCGCCCGGCTGCTTCGACCTTCCCGCTACCCCGGCACTGCTCTATACTTGCCCCTCAGTTGACACCCGAAATTCCAGCGACCTGCGCTCTTTTCGCGAAAGGAAGAATCTCTCCATGGCAGTATGCGACCTGCTCCTGCGCGGCGGCCACGTGATCGACCCCAAAAACAGTGTCGACGGCATTGCCGACGTCGCCATCACCGACGGCACCATTCAGGCCGTCGGTGCCAATCTCGATGTGGAGGCGAAACGGAGCGCCGATGTCTCCGGGCTCTACGTCACACCAGGTCTCATCGACATCCACGTTCATGTGTACGGTGGCTACAACGGCTGGCTGTTCCCCGACCAGCACTCCCTGCCCAATGGCGTGACGACGGTCGTCGACACCGGGGGCCCGGGCTGGAAGGACATCGACGACTGCATCGAAACGATCGTCAAGCCATCCATGACTCGCGTCTATATCCTGGTCAACATCGTCGGCGCCGGCATGATCGGCAGCCCGGAACAGGATGTGACGGAGATGATCCCGGAGAAGTGTGCCGAAGCGATCCGGCGCTACCCCGAGCACTGCATCGGCGCCAAGGCGGCGCACTTCGGTGGCCCCGGCTGGGAGAGTGCCGGCGGCGCTCTCGAGGCGGCACGCCTGTCCGACACCATCGCCATGATCGACTTCGCACCCAAGCCGACGCGCTCCTACAAACAACTGCTGGAGCGTATGGAACCCGGGGACATGCACACCCATCTCTACGCCTCGCACATTCCCCTGCTCGATGACAACAAGAAGGTCAATGACTACGTCTGGCAGGCACGGAAGCGGGGCGTGTTGTTTGATACCGGACATGGCGGCGGCAGCTTCTGGTTCCGCATTGCCGTGCCCGCCATGGAGCAGGGCTTTCCACCGGACACGATCAGCACCGATCTGCACAAGTCGAGCCGACTGGCGCCGAATGCGGTGATGCCGGCGACGATGTCCAAGTTCCTGGCCATGGGCATGAGTCTGCAGGAAGTCATCTACCGGTCGACGCAGCGCCCCGCCGAAGCCATCCGCCATTCCGAACTTGGCCACCTGACACCAGGAGCCGTGGCTGACGTGGCCGTACTGGATATGCGCCAGGGCGACTTCGGCTTCGTCGACTCCGGCAAGGCACGTCTGCCTGGACGACAGCGCCTGGAGTGTGAGATGACGGTACGGGCCGGACGGATCGTCTGGGACGTGAACGGCCGCAGTCGGCAGGACTGGACCAGCGCCGGAGACTACAAACAACTGGATGCGTGAGCGGCCCATGCCTTGACAGGCTGTCAGATGGTCTTAGCTTTTTCCGGCTGAGTTTGCCAGTTATGTGGGGAGATACTCAAGCGGTCAACGAGGGCAGACTGTAAATCTGCTGGCTTCGCCTTCGCAGGTTCGAATCCTGCTCTCCCCACCATATAAAGCGACGGGTTGCGAGGAACTTCTCCTTGCAACCCGTTTTGCGTTCCAATGCGATCCCCCAGCTCGCGCGCATAAGGCTCGCCCTCACGACGGCATCAAGGTCTTCACGGC
>CALFPI010000650.1 GCA_937919035.1 uncultured Gemmatimonadaceae bacterium | reverse complement strand
GACGGGTCCACCCAACGGTGCCAATGCGCCTGCCTTTCACCGTCTCGACCTGCGCGTCAATCGCAGTTTCACCACGTCGAAAGGCGGCGTCCACGCCTTTCTGGAGGTCACGAACCTGTACAACCACGGCAATGTGCGCAGCTACGAGTATTTCTTTGAGTGTGACCCATCAGAAACATCTGCTTGCCACTTCCGCAAGTCACCGGAGTACTGGTTCAAGCTGCTGCCCTCTGTCGGTCTCACCTGGGACTGGGACCTTTGAGACTTGTCCTCTATACGGCAGCAACACTGACGGCCTTTGCTGCCAACTCGCTGCTGTGTCGCATGGCTCTCGGTGGTGATCTCATCGACCCTGTCGCCTTCACTGTGCTGCGACTCATCAGTGGCGCCGTCGTCCTCGTCCCCCTCGCCCGCTTCACCTCCGAAAAGGCGACAACAGCCGCAGCCCGCGGGTCGTGGCTGTCGGCGCTGGGTCTGTTCACCTATGCCATCGCCTTCTCTCTGGCCTACGTCTCGCTGACGACGGGGATGGGGGCTCTGATCCTCTTTGGTTCCGTGCAGGCGACGATGATCGGCTACGGCTTGTGGTCCGGGGAGCGTCCACATCTGGTTCAGTGGCTCGGCATGGGTGCCGCTCTGTCAGGCCTGCTCTGGCTCCTCTGGCCCGGTGTGACCGCACCCGATCCACTCGGTGCACTGCTCATGGGGAGTTCCGGCATCGCATGGGGCTGTTACTCGATTCGGGGCAAGGCCGCACCGGCACCCGTCGCTGCCACAGCGGGGAACTTCGCCCGCACCCTGCCCATGGTGGCCATCAGCGGAATCGTCGCGCTGAGCTCCCTGCACGCACAGCCCATGGGCGTGCTGCTGGCACTGATCTCGGGCAGTGTCACCTCGGGCCTTGGGTATGTCCTGTGGTACAAAGTCCTGCACAGCCTGACCACAACCCGCGCCGCCGTGCTGCAGTTGCTCGTGCCGGTCCTGGCGGCACTCGCGGGTGTGGCCTTTCTCGCCGAAGCCGTAACGCTGCGCCTGCTGATCGCCACTACACTGATTCTTGGCGGTGTCGCCCTCGTTGTCCGCAATAAAACCATACCAAGACAAGGAAAGCCGATGGCTGCCATAGAGGGTCTGAGAAGCTGCTGGGATCGGGTCGGTGGGTTGTTCTACTTCGGCCGCATGCTGGACAAGATTCGCCTGCATGCCGCTGGCCGACTGCCCGCCGAGTACCTGGAGCAAATAGGGGATGGCTTCGACGGTCGCACCGTGCGCTACCTGCACGTCGACTATGGCGCCTTGTGTGATCAGGTCGTGGCCGGCGCCTCCGATGAAGCTGCTCTCGCCTGGTGTTACGCAGAGGGACGCCAGCTGACGGACGAGGAGATCCTGATCTTCAACAGCTTCATGAGCAAACGCGGCTGGCGCGACGACGAAACGGATGGCTACATCCCCGCCAAGAAGCAGGCATACGGCTTTGCCGACGATGCGGGCATCGTCACCGACTTCGACGTCATCGAAGCGGACGAGGGCCGACCCGTCGACGTCTGGCGCCACGCCTGGAGCTGAAAAAAACAGCTACCGATTGATCCCTGTTCACGTCATGTTGCAGAGGGGGCGTCTCTTGTCACTGTAGCTACCGGGGGATACGTGCGCGTTCGGGGCGGGGATACATGCATTTCGTCCACCGTGTACACAGGGTGGCTCGTCGTCATCGGTATCGTGGCTCTCTGGCTGCGGCTGCCGATTCCGGAGCCTCTGTGGCAGCACGTGGACGAGCGCGCCTTCCTCCTGCAGCCATTGGGATTCGTCAGTGGTGATCTGAATCCGCACTTCTTCAACTATCCGACCCTGCAGCTGTACCTGTCGGCAGCCCTGTACCGGGTCTACTACGATCTGTTTTCGTCTGTCTCGGTAGAATCCTTCGTCGCCTATAACTATTTCGTCGACGGCATCCGACTGCTCACCGTTGCGCGTTGTGTGACGACATTCATGTCGGTTGCCACCGTGGTCGTGGTTGCTGCACTGGGACGACGGTTGTATGGCGCAGCAGGCGGCCTGATCGCGGCACTGGTGCTTACCGTTGTGCCCCTGCATGTGCGCTTTTCGCATCTGGCGACGACGGATATTCCCGCGGTTCTGTGGACGACACTGGCCGTGCTCTGGGCCGTGCGGATCGCGCAGCAGCAGGGCGAACCACGTGATACACTGCTGGCCGGAGTCTGGGTGGGGCTGGCGGCGAGTACGAAATACCCGGGCATATTCTGTGCGATCCCCGTGGCGGTCGCCCTGTGGCCGGGGCCCAACGCGTATCGACGTCTGCTCACCGCTGGTGGTGCTGCCCTGGCGACACTCGCCCTGACGTCGCCCTTCCTCTGGCTCAGCCCCACGGAGGCGTGGGCCGACATCTCTGCCATGGGGGCGGAACACCTGGCCAGCGATGCCCACAGGGTCGGCGGCAGTCCGTTGTGGCACTTCCTGAGATACACACTCCCCTATGGCCTGGGGCCCGGCGTTCTGTTGACGGTTGTACTGGCTTGCGGTTGGCACCCACGCAGCATGGGGCGCGACGAACTGGTTCTCTGTGCCGGTGTCGGCGCCCTGGCGATCCTGCCAGCGGCGGCCGCATCCGGATTCATGCGTTATGCGGTGCCGGTGGCGCCGCTGCTGGCCGTGTTGGTTGTCCGTCCCCTCGTGCGCCTGAACCTGCCGCGCTGGGCCCTGTGGACGTGGCTTGTTGTTCTCGTCGGCCTGCCGGGGTATGCCTCGTGGCGGGCGCGCCAACTGCTCCCGGGGCCGGATACGCGTGTGCAGGCTCTACAGTGGATCAAGGCGCAAGAGCCTGAGAGCTACCGCCTGGTTCTGCATACTTCCGGATGGGGTGGCGTCCCGGGCGTGCTCACGCCCGGAGTGATCCTCGCGCGGGAATCGTACTTCCGCCGCAGTTACTCAAAACAACAACTGCGCCAGGCCTTTGCCGAATTGTCGCAGCGCACGGACTTCCCACCCCTGGCCACACTGGGATTCGGCGCGGAGACAATCATCTCCCGGCGCGACTCAACCGCCGGCAG
>CALFPI010000649.1 GCA_937919035.1 uncultured Gemmatimonadaceae bacterium | reverse complement strand
GATTGACACCTTCGTGCAAGGCCCATGACCAACGCGAGTCTGTCTGGCTCTGCCACGCACCATCATCCACGCGGACCTCGAAGGCGTCCCACCAGGGCGTTACCGTATCCGCGTCGACGCGCAGCACGCCAGCTTGCACCGACTCACTCAGGGTCAACTGCACGCGGTTGAGTGCTGGCTCCCAGTCCTGCCAACGATCCGTACCATGGGCGTATTCCAGCTTGGGCGGGAACATCGGGCTCGACCAGCCGTAGAACTCGCTCGATCCCCAGTTGCTGCTGACCCGCCAGGGGACCGGCTGCGGTCGCGTGTTGAAATCATTACGCAGCGGCATCTGCAGATGGCCGATCATCAGCATGTCATGCTCGGCACCATCGGCAAATACCGGGCCCCCATGGTGGGGTCGACGGTAGGCGACGTTGACGTTGGCCGGCGACACGCCCCCCGGCAATTGCCCCGGGATCGGCCGGTCCCAGGTAACGGGTTGGGGCAGAATGTCACCAACGCGGTCGGCGATCTGGCGCAGGCTCAGGGGTACGCCACTGTGCGGATACACCATGTAGTAGTCACGGGTCGCATCGAGAAACACCCACTTGTCGAAGTCGTTCGACCAGACTTCGGTGACTTCGTGACCATAGGTGTGTTTCGTTGAGATATTCACCCAGCGCGCCGGATAGCCGCAGGACAGGAGCGCCGCAATGAGGGTGAGATTGCAATGCAGGCAGTGCCCCGCCCGGCGTGGTTGTTCGTAGGGTCCGAGCCGGCGGATCTCCCCTTCTTCGTCCCGTTCGAGCTGGGGCAGATCATCGTAACGCCAGGCGTAGGGATTCAGCGGCTCAATGGGGATCCGGTAGGCCCAGTTCATGAGGCGCAGCTGCGCCTCAAATTCCGTCGGGGCCCCGGCGATGACGCGGTCCAATTCGAAACGCTCACGCAGGCCGGCCAACGCCGCCGGCTCCTCCCAGGTGTAGGCCACGGACGAGCGTGTGACGGCGCCCTGTTGCAGCTCTGCCAGTCGGGCCCGCGGCTCGCCGCTCGGGGCCACCTGTACCGTCGCCCCGATCGTACAGCCTTGCAGTGCAGGCGACTGGGTGGGATCCTGGGTGCGTAGCGTCGCTTCGAACTGCAGCCAGCGTCCGGCGGGGGTCGGCCACTGCCCCCGCAACCCGGACACGGCAAGCCAGTCCGACCAATCTGGCGCATCAACGACGGGGGTATCGGCAAAACGGACCCGCACATCCACGGTGCCGATGCCGGCAACGTGCCATTCTACCGTGCAGGTCTTGATCGTCAGCCGCCGGTGAATGTCTGCTGCTGCACCTGCTGTCACGTCGAGCGGAGGCGACAGGTAGACCCCCTCCAGGCGATGCTGATCGAGACTCAGACGTATGCAGTATTCGCCATTGATTTCGCGCTTCTGCCCCAGGCCATGCCGCGTCCACGAGACGCCCTCGTCGAGACTTCTGGCGCTGCGCCCCACGGGCAACCGGGGCGGATCCGAGCCCCGTGACAGTTCGCTGTCGGCGGCGACCATCACTTGCCACGGCGCCTCAGACCACATGTCGATCGTATTGATGCCGCGGCGCAGTGCCCCTGCTGGGAGTTCGACGACAAACCAGTTGTCGAAGTGTGACGGCGCCCAGTCGGACGTGTAGTAGTGGCGGCATTGCGGGTGGGCGAATTTCGTCGCCGGGCGCACGAGATCGACACCGTTCACCGACAGATGCAGCGGCACCTCGTTGTTCTCTGGCTCCACACCGCACCAGGTCAGCTGCGCGCCATGCACCCGACTGTCTTCGATAACGAGCTCCTTACGAAGGCGCACGCCGGCACCCAGCAGCTCAAACCAGGAGCGCTCCGTGGCCCCCTCGGGCTGACCGATGGCCGTGGCGTCATCTTCGACCAGCACCCGGTCGCCGAGCAGGATGTGCTGGTCTCTGGGGTCAAACCGCAGCCCCGACAACTGGCCGCGCTCATTCAGGTCAGCCGCATTCAGCTGCCGTTGCGTGATTCGCTCTGTCACGTCCGTCATCAGGCCATCCACTTCGGGTGATCGATGCCACTGTGATCCATGCCCGTCGTCAAATACCGGGCGCCACCACCGGCAACATCCAGCAGCCACAACTCGGACGGTTCCCCTGTCCTGGATCGACAGAAAGAGATCTGAGACCCGTCTGATGATGGCGTCGCACGGAAATCCCAGACACCCTCTGGATTGTTGGTCAGCACCTGATGGGTGCCGGCAAAGACATCCAGCAGGCACAGATCCGTGCCACCCCGGGCTGCGCCCGGCCGGAAATCGCGATTGAAGTGATCATCCACCGCCGGATTCTCCTGCAGCGGCCACGGCGTCACCGACCCCGGTTTCAACCGTACGCAGGTGACGTGCCGGCCGTCCGGCATCCAGTGCGGGACCTCGGATCCACCACCCTTCGTATCGGGACCTCCGTACACCGGGGACAACCAGTGGGACTGATCCTCGGTCAACCTGTGGAAATCGGCACCGTCGGGGCGCACGACACAAAGATCCGAACGCATGTGTTCGGGGTCCTGCCGATGTCGGCAGTCCGCAAACAGCAACCATTGCCCGTCCGGTGACCAGCTGGGTCCGAAGAACAGGTGATCCGGGTCGCCGGCAACTTCCACCAGGTCTGAACCGTCCCAGTTCATCACCGAGATCCGGTAGCCACCACGCTTCGACGATGTGTGAAAGGCCACACGTTTGCTGTCCGGGCTGGGTTGTAGACAATAGGAAAAGCCGTCGTCGGGTAACGGGATCTCCTCCGCATGGCCACCATCCAAATCGCTGATCACGTGGCGGTTGACCCCCGCCGAGTTGTGACCCGTGATGATTCGATTCTCTCCGGGCAGCAGGCCAACAGCTGTTGCGTACGGCACCGGGCGGTACCCTTGCAGCAGCGGCTCCAGGCGATCGGCACCGAGATCGTAGATCCACAGGTGGGTCCGGGTCGTGTCGAGGTGGCAGAGCCCCTCCTCCATGCTGAGCACGACGATGCGTTTGCCATCGGCGAAGGTCAGCGCCGGCGCCCAGTTGACCTGCCCCTCGATGCCGAAGCGATCGAAATCGATTGCCGTTGTCAGCTGCGTGTCGGTATCGATGATGCCGATGCTTGCCGAACTCTCGCTCTTTTCGCCGCGATAGCTGCCAGCATTGACATTGTTGAACAGGATGCGTCTCATGGGCTCTTTCTGCCGAGGCTGCGGTTGCTACATTCCCCACAAACAAACCACACCCGGTCCCTCCCATCCAGCCCATCCCAAAGTGGAGTCCCATGCCCCCCACAACATCCCGGCAGTATGCCGATATCGTTACCCGCATGCAATCGATCGACGGCGCCACGTGCCAGGTCGTTGGCGACGCGACGGGTTACCCCATGTGGAGTCTGACCCTCGGCACGGCCGCCGCGGACCGGCAGCAGGTGCTGCTCACCGGCGGCGTTCATGGCGACGAGCCTGCCGGTGTCGAGGCTGTCCTGCAGTTCCTCGAAGGGTTCGGCGCGACCTATCTGGAACGCTTCACCTTCTTCGCCATCCCCTGTGTGAACCCCTCCGGATATGAGGCCGGCACCCGGGTCAACGGTGTCGGCCAGGACATCAATCGCTCCATGTCCGACGACGGCGTGATCGAGTCCGTCACGCTGCGCCACATGCTGCAGGATCGCCGCTTCGACATCTTCTTCGATTTTCACGAGGACTACGAAGCAACAGGTTTCTATATGTATGAGGCACAGCAGCAGGACCGGCTGCTCGGAGCACAGATTGTCGAGGCCGTGAAACAGATCGGCTCCATCGACAGCGACGAAAACACCGATGCCGGCCTCGATACGCCGATCTCGGAGGGCCTCTTCGGCATCAACCCGAAATGGCGGGAACAGGGCTGGTCGGCCTATGGCTACTTCGAAGCAGCAACCCATGGCTTGCTGCCGGAGACGCCGTCGACGGCGTGGCCCCTGGAACAACGTGTCGCCGCCCACCACGCAGCGCTGCGCATTGTACTGGATCACTACAACAAGGAGTCCGCTTCGTGAAGGTCACGGCAATCGAGACGATCCGCATCGACGAGTTTCCCAACCTCCTGTGGGTGCAAGTCCGCACCGACGAGGGGCTCACAGGTACCGGCGAAACATTCTTCGGTGTCGAGGCGGCAGAGGCTCACATCCACGCCCTGATTGCGCCGTATCTGCTCGGCCAGGATCCGCGGCTGGTATCGCGCCATTGGTCCCACCTGATGGGATACGTGGGTTTCCACGGATCCAGCGCCGAGCAGCGCGGCCGCAGTGCGGTGGACATCGCCCTGTGGGACATCTGGGGGCAGTCGACGGCGCAGCCCATTCACGATCTTCTCGGCGGCACGGTACGGGACGACATCCGTGTCTACAACACCTGCGCCGGCAACCGCTACGCGCTCAACAACCCGGTGCACGACTCGGCCAACTTCGGCATCGATACCGCCTCTTCCGACCGCTACGAAGACCTCGACGCATTTCTGCATCGCGCCGATGATCTGGCCCACAGCCTGCTGGAGATGGGCATCACGGGCATGAAGATCTGGCCCTTTGACTTTGCCGCTGAGGCCAGCAATGGCACGTATATCTCGGCCGCCGATCTCGACAGGGCCTTGACCCCCTTCCGCAAGATCCGTGATGCCGTGGGGGATCGCATGGATGTCATGGCCGAACTGCATGCTCTGTGGAACGTGCCCGCCGGACGCCAGGTGATCGCCGCCCTCGAGCCCTACACGCCGTTGTGGATCGAGGATCCCGTATACATGAATCAGTTGGACAGCCTCGGCCAGATGCAGGCCTCGACCCGTGTGCAGATCGCCACCGGCGAGACCCTGGGCGGCCTCGGACAGTTCAAAGAGCTGCTGCAGAACGGCGGCTGTGGTGTGGCCATCATGGACCTGACCTGGTGTGGTGGCATCAGTGAAGCGCGTCGGATCACCGCCCTCGCCGATGCCTGGCACACGTCTGTTGCCTTCCATGACTGCACCGGCCCCATCGCGCTGACAGCGTCAACCCACATGGCGCTGAATGCGAGCAACTGTTTCGTGCAGGAAATAGTACGGGCCTTCTACTATGGCTGGTATGGGGATCTGGTGACGGCCCTGCCGCCCGTCGAGGACGGGCGCATCCGCGCCCCGGAGGGATCGGGACTGGGTCTGGCGCTGAATGCGGACCGTCTGGCCCAGCCCGATGTCCACATACGGCGCAGCGCCTCATGAGCTGCGAACGCCACATCATCCCATTCGGTGGCCTGCGCAAAACAGCGCAGCGTGTGCACCCCATCATCACCTATGCGCTGGACGCCACCCACTGCGCCCGGGTCCGCGTCTGCGTCATCGCCACTGCCACGGGTGATGCCTCCAACTACGATAGCTGGTTCCCGCCGGAGCGAACCTGGGTGACCCGGCTGCGCTTGTTCGACCGGACCGTCACCGATATCACCGAATTCCTCTGTGATCAGGATCTGATCTTTGTTGGTGGCGGCAACACCCTGAGCATGCTCGCCGTCTGGCGAGCGCATGGTGTCGACACTGCCTTGCGTGCTGCCTGGGATGCAGGGGTTGTGCTCACGGGCGGCAGCGCCGGCTCGCTGGCCTGGTTTGAATGCGGCACCACCGATTCCTACCACGTCGACCGACTCGAGCCGATTCATGATGGCCTCGGCTTTCTGTCCGGATCACACTGCCCGCACTACGACGGTGAGGACCAGCGTCGGCCGCTGTATCAGCGACTCATCAGCGAAGGTTTTGCTGCGGGCATCGCCATCGACGAGGATGCCGCCGCGCACTATGTCGATGGCGAAATCCGCGAGATCGTCAGCGCCCGCGAGGGTGCCACGGCATACCGCGTCGAAGTCGGCGCGATGGGCAACGTCGTCGAGACACCACTGGTGGCGCGCCCCCTCATCTGACCAAATTGTCTGACCGGGTCGGCTGGCCGTCAGGCCAATGGCGTACCCAGCGTCCGGTGGCGCTGCTGCCACTGCCACTTGTCGCTGCCCGAGATCAGCGCCCGATGGCGCTGTTGCACCGACGCCTCAAGGAATTCGGCACTCGGCTCCTGGCCGTTCCAGGCCTGGAACATGGTCGGTGTGTAGCCGCCGATGACGATGACCCGTTCGCGGTCGCTGCGGATGTGCCCGGTGGCGTGGATCAGCGCCTCACCGAAAAGCAGCGTCGAACCAGCCGGTGCCACGACCTGATGGATCAACGCAGGGTCCTCGACGGCGCAGCCGATGATCTCCTCCCGCGGCGCCTTGATCTTGTGGCTGCCGACGATGCACACAGTGCCGCCGTCCTCCGGGCCCAACTCCGTCAGATTCGTCAGGGTTTTCACGAAGGTGCAGTGATACAGGCCGTTCTCCGTGTAGGTACCGACATCCGGCCGTGTGCCCCTGTGGAACCCGTAACGACGCTCAGCGTCAGCCTCCGGATCACGCGAGTTGATCACGGCCTCCGACTCCTCCAGTCGGACCGTGCCGCCCACCAGTTCCTCCGCCAGACCGACCAGCCGCGGATGCGTCAGATAATCGTAGATCGCCGGGTCGGTCTCGAGGATGTGGGCGAAGTGGCAGTGATGGAGCCGGTTGGCGCTGAGCCGGCAGCCACGCACGAATGCGTCCGGGCCGGCCGCCAGCAGCTCCTTCTTGAGGCGCTGCATCGCCTCCAGCTGCAGACCGACCTCATCTGCCGTCAGCGTGTTCTCGATAACGACATAACCGAACACATCCAGGTGATATCGCTGCGCCGGCGTCAGTGCCGGGAAAGGCCGGATGAACTCCTCCATCGCTCAGACCTGCTGCACGAACTGAATCCACAGCGGACCCTCACCCACGTCGTACGTCGCCAGTTTCGCCAGCACGCCATCATCGCCGATCCGATAGGACACGAGTCGTCCCGTGTTCTGCCCTGCGGAGTAGACATAGCGGCCTGTCGGATCGATCTCGAAGAAACGGGGTACCGCTTCGGTCTCGTAGCGCCCGGCCAGTTCCAGCGAGCCATCGGCGGCGACACGGTAATGGGCCAGCGTGTTATGGCCGCGATTCGAGGCATACAGATGGTTGCCATCGTGTGTCATCTTGATCTCCGCCGTCGACATGCCCTCCATGTCGGTATCCGGCGGCAACGTCGAAATCACCTGAAAGGGTGTCAGCGTGCCCTGGTCGGCCGCAAAATGGTGCGCCGAAACCGTACATCCATCCTCATTCACCGAGTAGCACAGATCCTTCGTTGGGTGGAAGACGAAGTGGCGCGGGCCTTCGGGTGTGTCGGGCTGCACGAAGGGTGGCTCGTTCGGGGTCAGCTTGCCGCTGGCGGCATCGAAGCGGAACTGATAGATCGCATTTGCCGGCATCGTATGTGGCACGTAGGCGAAGCGATTGGAGCGGTCCGTCTGGATGCTGTGGGCGTGGGTATCGGTCTCGATCCACTGCAGGGGTTCGGTGGACAGATTGCCGTCCGCATCAATCCCATGAACGGAGACGGCGCCATCACCGTAGTAGGTCGCCAACAGGTACCCGTCGGTGTCGTCGACATAGATGTACGGCGCACTGCCCGCCGGTACGCCGCTGAGCCGCCGCAGACCACCGGTGCTGCGATCGATGGCGTACGTGACGAATTCCTTCTGGGAACGCATGCAGGCAAAGAGCCAGCGCTTTCTGGAGTCTGTCGCCAGGGCGCCGGGCGCACCACCCATGTCGATGTCGGGCTGTGCCTGCAGGGCGCCCGTGCTCTCGTCCATGAGGAAATGAGAGAGAAACGTACTGCCCGAATTCGATACGTACATGTGGTAGGACATCGTTGGCGTCTCCTTGGCTGGGTCGGTTTCGTTGTTGCGCACAGCAATACTCTCCCCCTGCAGCCTTCCGGTCAACGCAGGCTGGCGTTTGCCCCTGGTCCGACCTAGCTTGCCCGTGGCCCATCACCGACCAAGGAGATCGAACAGACCATGACCCATTCGACCCATCCTGCCGCCGCGCCGGAGCCCCGGTCTCTGTGGAACGCGAAAGAACCCGGCCTGCATCTGGGCACGCAGCGATTTCTCACCACCGACGAGCATCTGGAATTTCTGGCGCGTCACGGCGTGCGCAACATGGCGCTCAACACCATGCCGCTGGATCGCGACATCGGTTGCATGCTGCAGGCGGTGGACTCGGTGCGGCACGGCGCATGAAAATCACGGCGCTGGAGCCCATCCCGATTCTGGTGCCCCTGAAGCAGGGGTTGACGACGAAGACCGCCCATGGCGAGCACATCGACTCGCCCTACGTGTTGCTGCGCGTGTTCACCGATGCCGGCATTGTCGGTGTCGGCGAAGCCACGCTGGCCCCCCGCTGGAGTGGGGAGACCAGCCCCGGGTGTGTCGCCGTGCTGCGTGACGTGTTGGCACCTGCCGTGGTGGGCGCCGATCCCCGTGACGTGCGCGACATCGCCCGGCGCCTCGGCAAGGCGGTACGCCACAACCCTTTCGCCCGAGCCGCAGTGGAGATGGCCTGCTGGGATATCGCCGGCAAGGCGGCAGGTCTGCCCGTATACCGCATGCTGGGCGGCCGCGTGCGGGATGTGGCACCCATGAAGATGGTCGTCGGCGCCTTTGACATACCCCGGGCAACGGCGCTGGCCCAGCGTTTTCTCGACTGGGGGGTGCGCCACCTGAAGGTCAAGGTGGGACTCGATGTCGTACAGGACATCGAGCGTGTGCGCGCAGTGCGCGAACTTGCCGGCGCCGATGTCAGTATTGGTGTGGATGCCAACTGCGGCTGGGACGTGGCTACCGCAAAGCGTGGTCTGCGGGCGCTGGAAGAGATGGACGTGACCTTTGCCGAGCAGCCCGTGAACACCGACGATCCGCGGGCGCTGGCAGCAGTGCGGGCGGCGACTTCGATTCCCATCATGGCCGACTAGAGTGTCTTCACGCCGCAGGATGCCATATCTCTCATCCGCCACGACGCGGCCGACATCTTCGCCGTATATCCAGGCAAGAATGGCGGCATCCTCGGGTCGCTCGCCATTGCCGATATCGCCTGCGCCGCCGGACTCACCTGCAGCATCGGCAGCAATCTTGAGCTCGGTGTTGCCACGGCGGCGATGCTGCACCTGGCTGTGGCCAGCCATGGCATCAACAGTGAGCGTTATCCGGGCGACCTTCTCGGCCCGCTCTATCACGAGGCAGACATGATTACCGAACCGCTGCAGTTGGGACCGGAAGTGGCCCTGGTGCCGGAGGGCCCTGGCCTCGGCGTCGAACTCGACGAAGCACAGATCAAACGCTTTCGCGATCCGCAGCAACCGTGAGCCGCCTCTTCTACAGTGAGGAGGGTCGCGTCCTGCCAGGTCATTGCGAGGAATTGACCCGCTTCCGCCATGCGCGCAAACATCTGGATCTGCCGGCGACAGCGGCACCGGCGCAGATCTGGATCCTGGCCCGCGCCTACCCGGAGTGCCAGTTCCCTCTGCGTCTGGCGGTGAATGGCGCTCAGGTGGCGCCCATCCAGCCCGAACGCCCCGGTACCTGGCACTGGCACTGCGTGGAGATCCCGGCACAGGCCCTGCGGGTTGGGCCCAATCATTTCGACCTGTGGACGGACACCAGTGCCATGGACGGTTGGTCCCTGGCGCTGGAGGCGGGCCATGCCCATCCCGACAGCGAACTCAGCGACGATGGCGGCGCCAACTGGCGGCGGCAGCGTATGGGTTATCTGAATGTGGTGCTCGCCGAATATGTCGTGCGCGTGCGGCTCGCCGAGGGCCACGATCCGGTGCCCCCGCCCGTGGTGTGGGAAGACCGGGCCTCTCCCCGGATGACCAGTCTGCGCAACTGCCTGCCGCCGGCAGCCCTCGACGACAGACCGATTCTTGCGCGGGCCCGGACCCTGTCGACATGGCTTGCCTCGAGTTGGGAGCACACCGGCTCGGGTCGGGCGGAGCAGTATGCCCCATGGGATGCCGAGACCCTGCTCGCCTGGGCGCCGGGGCAGAAGGGGCACAACGGCAAACGACCCATCGCCATGTGTGTGCACTACGCCGCCGCTCTCGTGAGTGCCGCCCAGGCGGCAGGTATGGCGGCTCGGTGCGCCGTCCTGACGGAAGCGGTCAACGGCATGGCGGGCCACTTCGTCGGCGAGGTCTGGGAGCCTGACCTGGGCAAGTGGGTCGTCGTGGATCCCAATGCGGATGCCATGTTTGTGCAGGAGGGTGAACCCATGTCGATGACCCAGATCCAGCAGGCCGGCGCCGGCATCGGTGATCTGATCGAGTGGGGGCCAGGGACCGAATTCCAGCTCACCTTCCCGCACATCGTCGAATTCGCCGAGAACAACCTCAAGCAGGGCCTCTGTTTCCAGCACCGCAGCGTCTGGCATCGCGCCGACCTGCTGACTTCGCCGTGGATGTCGCCACCGGGACACGGTTCGTTGAGCTACTGTGAAACAGGACTGGTGTGGGAGCAGCGGGATCTGGCGCGCGGCTTCGGCATGTTCCCCGCCTTTGCCGATGCCGCCTGGTTCGATGCAGCACCCGTCGACTGGGACTGACCGGCAGAAGCAAGGCTGGTTATCTTAGCGGCCATGACCAAGGCAAAGTGGGAGCAACGCTGGCATCCGTTGCGGCAGGAGTGGGTCGTCATTGCCGGCCATCGCCAGGACCGACCCTGGAGTGGCGAGATGCTGGGTTCGAGGGCCGATGAATTGCCGGCGCATGTCGATGATTGCTACCTGTGTGCAGGCAATGCCAGGGTCAGTGGCGTTATCAATCCCTGCTACACCGGGATCTACGTATTCGACAATGACCATCCCTGTGTCGGACCGTCGGCCCCCCTCGACGTTGGCGCTGCCCCCGGGATCTATCTCAAGGCCCCGGCCAATGGTCTGGCACGGGTCATCTGTTACGGCCCCGAGCATCATCTGCGTCTCAGTCGCCTGTCAGTGCCGCGTGTTGCCGATCTGTTGCGCGCCTGGCAGGATCAGTACCGTGACCTGCGCCAACGCCCCGAGGTGCAGCATGTACTCATCTTCGAGAACAATGGCGAGGCGGTGGGTGTTTCCAATCCCCATCCACACTGTCAGGTCTACGCCACCAACTTCGTCTTCAAAACCACAGAGATTGAAGTCGAGGCCAGCCGGGCGCACGCTGCCGCGACGGGGCATGGCTTGCTGGAGGACATGATCGCCAGTGAACGCGCGGACGGTCGCCGAGTGCTGGACGAGAACGGCAGCGCCCTGAGCTTCGTCCCCTACTGTGCCCGCTATGCCTACGAGGTTTTTGTTGTTCCCAAAGGCCGCCACGCCTCGATCGAAGATCTGAACACAACGGAGATCGACGACCTCGCCGATGTCTTGCGTGCCTTGCTGATCCGCTTCGACAATCTCTGGCAGATGAGTTTTCCCTACGTGATGGTGCTGCACAATGCACCCACGGATGGGGCCGACCACAGTTCGTTTCACAGTTACATCAGCCTGCACCCACCGCTGCGCAAACCGAATCTTCTCAAGTACCTGGCGGGACCCGAACTGGGTGGCGGCAACTTTATCGCCGACACCTGGCCCGAGGACAAGGCCGCCGAACTGCGCGCCTGCACCACCACCCACTACGCCGACGGGACCACGGCATGAGACCTGTCGATACCTTGCCGGTACTCAAGCGGCTGCACGAGCGCATCCGGGATGCCGTTGTTGCCACCTGCGAGTCGCAGTCGGTCGAGGCCATGGCAACGATCGCCCACGATGCCGAGGGCGACACGATCTACGCAGTAGATCGGGTCAGCGAAGAACTCCTCATCGAAGTGGTGGAACAGGAACTGGCAACAGATACGCCGGTGGTGCTTGTTGCCGAAGGTATCGAAGGTGGGCAGATCGTCCTGCCGCGCGGCGCCGACGCGGACTCTGCGACCCTGCGCATCATCGTGGATCCCATCGATGGCACCCGCGGCGTGATGTATCAGAAGCGCCCCGCCTGGATCCTCACCGGAGTGGCGCCCAATCGTGGCCCTTCCACAAGTCTGGCCGACATCGAAGTAGCCCTGATGACGGAGATCCCCCTGGTGAAACAGCACCAGAGCGACATGCTCTGGGCGGTTCGCGGTCAGGGAGCCCAGGGGGAACGCTTCGACCGCATCCGTGGGACGCGACAGCCCCTGCCCCTGCGGCCATCGACGGCGACGACGATTGCCCACGGCTTCGCTCAGGTGTCCCGCTTTTTTCCCGGCGCCCGTGCCGAACTGGCGGCGATCGATGATGCCATCTGCCGTCAGGCACTGGGACCGATCCAGCCGGGCAAGGCACAGTGCTTCGAGGATCAATACATCTGCAGCGGCGGCCAGCTCTATGAGGTGATCATCGGTCACGATCGTTTTGTCGCCGACCTGCGACCGCTCATGGAGCCCATCCTCGCAGCGCGCGGTGTACATCTGGGGATCTGCTGTCATCCGTATGATCTGTGCACGGAACTCATCGCCCGTGAAGCAGGGGTCATCGTCTGTACGCCCGACGGCCAGCCGCTGACAGCAACCCTCGCCGTCGAACCGGATGTGAGCTGGGTCGCCTATGCCAACGAGGCCATCCGCACCGAGATCGAACCCGCATTACGCCGGGCCCTTGGAGCTGTGTCTTGTTCCGCCTGATGACATCCGCACAGATGCCGGCTGATGTGCGCGCGTTTGTCGATCGCATCAACGATGCCGGCACGCAGCCGGCTGTGATGCGTGGTCTGTTTGCCGATGACGCCACGATCTTTGTCAGTCGCGCCCCGGGCCGCATGGATGTGATGGGGGGCATCGCCGACTACTCCGGCTCGCTCGTGCTGCAGATGCCGATTCGTGAGGCTGCTGTCGCCGGCGTGCAACGGGATGCGACCTCTCGACAGATCCGACTCGTCAGCCTCGGTGGCGTCGAACGCAGCGAGTCCTTCGCCTTCCCCTTGGATGATCTGCTGCACAATGGCAGTCCCGTCGACTACGAGACGGCACGGGCCTTCTTCGCGGCCACGGGTCCGCACCGATGGGCGGCCTACCTGGGTGGCGCCTTCCTCGTACTCATGCGCGAAGTCGGCGCCCACTTCGACAGCGGCTGCCGCATCCTGCTGGATTCACTGGTGCCGGACGGCAAAGGTGTGAGTTCGTCGGCGGCGATTGAGGTCGCCACCATGCGGGCCATTTGTGGCGCCTACGACATCGAACTGTCGCCGCGCACGCTGGCCCTGTTATGCCAGAAGGTGGAGAATCTCGTTGTCGGCGCGCCCTGTGGTGTCATGGATCAGATGGCGTCCGCCTGCGGCGAAGAGGGCCAACTCCTCGCCATTCTGTGTCAGCCGGCGGAACTGCTCGACAGTGTCGCCCTCCCCGATGATCTGACTGTGTGGGGCATCGACTCCGGGATTCGCCATGCAGTGTCGGGCGCCGATTACGGCAGTGTGCGCACCGGAGCGTTCATGGGTCTGGAAATCCTGCGTCGTGTGACAGGTGTCAGCGCCGATGCTGACGATCGCTGGGGTGGATATCTGGCCAACGTCACCCCCCACGAATGGCAGCAACTTGAGGCCCACGTACCGGAGCGTCTGACGGGGACCGCCTTTCTCGAGTCGTATGCCGGGATCGCCGATAGGGTAACCCGCGTCGACCCCGACCGAGATTACGGCGTCCGCCCCTGCACAGCGCACCCCATCCTCGAACACCAGCGACACCGGATTTTTGCCGAGCTGCTCGCCACAGATCCATCGACGCGGCGCAACGAACTGCTCGGCGAGCTGATGCTGCAAAGCCATGTGAGCTACTCCTTGTGTGGCCTCGGCTCTGACGGTACTGACGAACTGGTCGCCGCCGTCGACAGCCCCCTGAGTCGACAGGCGGGACTCTTTGGCGCAAAAATCACCGGTGGCGGCTCGGGCGGCACCGTTGCCGTCCTTGGTGCACCGCATGGTGAGGCCCACGTTGAGCAGATCGCCAGGGACTACGCCGACCGGCACGGTCACGAACCCCACATCTTCCGTGGCTCCAGCCCGGGCGCGGCGCGCTTCGGTGTGGTCCGCCTGGAATCACCCTCTGCACCAGAAACAGGGAGGTAACGACCATCCGCATTCTCGTCACTGGTGGTGCTGGCTACATCGGCTCGCACTGCTGCAAATACCTGAGCCGGCAGGGGCACGACCCGGTGGTTCTCGACAATCTGTCCATGGGTCACAGAGAGGCGGTGCGCTGGGGGCCATTGGCACACGTTGATCTGCGCGATCGCGACGCCGTCTTTGCCGCCTTTGCCGAACACCGCCCCGAAGCCGTCGTGCACTTCGCCGCCTGTTCCTTCGTCGGCGAGTCCATGCAGGACCCCGGCAAGTATTTCGCCAACAACACAACGGGCAGTCTGAATCTGCTCGACGCCATGGGTGCACACGACGTTCGCGACATCGTCTTCTCATCGACCTGCGCCACCTACGGCGAACCCTCCCACATGCCCATCACCGAGGATACGCCGCAACAACCGGTGAACCCCTACGGACAGTCGAAGTTGATGGTGGAACAGATGCTGCGCTGGTACGGAGAGATTCACGGCTTGCGCTGGGCGGCGCTGCGTTACTTCAACGTTGCCGGCTCCGATCCCGATGCCGAAATCGGTGAGGAACACGATCCGGAGACCCACCTGATCCCGCTGGCAATCTGGGCGGCGCAGAAGCGCCGGGCCGAGTTATCAGTCTTTGGCACCGACTACCCGACAGCGGACGGCACTGCCATCCGCGACTACATCCACGTGTGGGACCTGGTAGGGGCGCACCTGCTGGCCCTGCAGTATCTGCGGGATGGCGGTGAACCCCTGCGTGCCAACCTGGGGACCGGGCAGGGGCAGAGCGTTCGCCAGGTCATCGACACCGTCGGCGCCGTGACAGGTCTGCCCGTGCCGCATGTAGACACCGATCGACGCGCCGGCGATCCACCGGAACTGGTTGCCGATGCCCGCCGGGCCGGCGAGATCCTCGGGTGGCAGCCACAACTGTCCGACCTGCCGACGATGGTCGCCCACGCCTGGGCCTGGTTCAATCGATAGCGTCCTGCCCTGCGCACCACAGGATGCCACGGCGTAGCACGGTGCGAAACGTGTCGTTGGCGTACGCCTGATTGTCGTGTCCCGGGACCAGATTGAGGACCCGCACCTGCCGATAGGTCCGCGTCCAGGCTTGTGTCGACATGGTGTTGGGGTGTTCCACCGTAAGCAGTACATGACTGTCCGGCCCCTCGACGTCGCGAAAATCGTAGGTCTCGTCGGTGATGGTAAAGTCCGCCAGGCCCCGGGTGATGGCATGGTCCCTGTCGGCGATGCGCACGGTCAACTTTTCATCATGGCTGTAGTCGTTGATTGTGCGGTCCTGCATGCCGACGATGGCGTCCCAGACGGGGTCCGCCTTGAAGGCCAGAATGCCATGGTGCAGCACGACGATCCCCGGCCCTTCTCCCAGAGCATCGATGGCCTGGCGCGTACGCCGGCCACCGGGGGCGTCCTGGGGGGCGACGGTGTGCATGTTGTAGAACACGACCACGTCGTAGCGCTTGCTGTTGCCGACGAGATCTGCGGACCAGTCCTCCAGGGGCTGGATATAACAGTCACACCCCTGCAGCGAGCGGAACAGATCGTGAAATCCGATCACGTCGAAGGCGTGTCCACCGGTGATGACGGCGACTTTTTTGTTTGTCATGGTGCGGTCTCCAGCTGCAGGTGACACTGTCGTTGGGCGGGATCGAAAGCCAGCAGCACCCCGCCTTCGTCCGCAAGATAGGTACCACTGATGAAATCCGTGCGCCGGGACACGCGTCGCAGCGGCACGCCGTCGACGCGCACATCCTGCACCCCTGCAGCGGACAGGCGCAGCGTCAGGTCCGGCGTGCGCACGGGCAGATCCAGCGCCACCCCGTTGTCCACGACCTGCACCTGCGCCATCTCCCGCGCACAGGCGTAGCGTGTGATCTGACTGCACGTGCGCCATTGGGTGTGCTCCCCCTGCGGGTCGCGCTCACGCAGTCGACGCACGACGGTCTGCAACGCGTGGAAGCCACAGCGATCCCCGTCATGCATGCCGTAGAAGCCCTGCCAGTGACTGATGAGGACCGCCGGTTGACCGGCGTCGATCAGTGCCGGCAATCGTCCCCCCTGCAGATTGGCGGTGATGTAGCGATCGGCATCCACCTCGCCGTAGCCCGTCCACGATCCCGTCCAGTCGCCGGTTCCGGCAATGATTTCTCCCGTCGCCGTGCCAGCGGCGAGATCCGCATACCATACAGGCGACTCGATGCAGTTCTCCTCCGCCTGAACTC
>CALFPI010000648.1 GCA_937919035.1 uncultured Gemmatimonadaceae bacterium | reverse complement strand
CAGGCGACCTGCACGAACTCTACCCCCGCACTGTCTGCCTCGGGCGGGGGGGGCAGTTCAGCGCCACCCAAGCGGTAGATAACAAGAGCATCGACCTGGCCCACAGCGAGTATGAGTGTGATGGCCACAGCCAGACTCAACCAACGGCCAGGTGTGATTCTGTTGGCTCTTGACCCGCTAGACCTTGATTCAGTAGACAACATGGAGAATCCTTGAACGGACAAAGTGGTCGGCGTCAGCATCGAGAGAGACTGTCACTAGATACACTCCGGGCGGCGACAGGTGGCCAGTCTGATCACGACCGTCCCACAGACGAGAGTAGGTACCGATGCCGTCCTCCCCCTCGTGGATCAAGCGCATGCGACGACCCGACAGATCCCAGATTTCGACCCGAACGCGGGCCGACCCGGTGATCTCGAAGACTTCGTAGGCAACCTCTACTGCCTCATTGATACCGTCGCCGTTCGGCGTCAACACTTTTGGCAATAGCCGCAGACGCAGCAGCTCGCCCTCATCGGCTTGGGCTGTGGTCACCGCCACCGTGTTGCCCTCATACTCGCCGGTCGCGTCGCCATCGTTGATACTCTGGGGCACTTCAAGGGGGCGGGAACTGTCGGATACACGTCCTTCAAAGCGGCTTCCGTAGCGCAGTACCTGGGCGTTGAAGTCAACCTCCACCAGAGCGCCGGAGTCCTTCGATGCCAACCGCGGCAAACGCAGAATCAGCCGATGAGCTTCCGCCAGTTCCAGCTCAAAGGGGACGACCAGATCACCGATGCGGACCTGTGTCACCGCTCCCAGGAGCGACTGGCTGCGAATCTCAAGGCGGTCGAATCCCGCATCCTCTTCGTTCAGAGTGGGGCGCAACACGTAGGTGAAACCCGTGGACTGACCCACGCGCACCACCAGGGGCCACACCTCGCCTACCAACGAGGAAGCGACGGGCTCGGAGGCCCGGAATTCCAGGAACCGGATCTCGCCACCGTCATTCTCCTGCGGTAAGAAGTCGACGCGCAATTGTAGAAATTGTCGCGGACTGCGAGACACGATCTGAGTTCCGAGACTGTCCCCAGAAGCATACGTGGACCAGAAGTCCCAATGGTCCTGATCGTAGCTGGTGCCAACTCGCTCGCCCAGCTTCAATTCATCGTACTCGGCGGCACTGACTTCCTGGCGGTCTCCCCCGCGTCCGGTGTCGCGCCAGTAGCGTAGCGGATCCTCATCGGCGCCACTGCGTGACTGGATCAACACCCTGGCCCGTTCGTCCGTGCTGCCTCCCCACCGGACCTGGCCCCAGGCCATGGGTCGTTCCAGGTCAAGAATTTCGGTAACGAAGGTCGCGCGACGGACAAAACCCTTGGCAAAGATGTGGATATCCTGCACTTCCCAGTCCTCGTTGTGCTCGCCCAGAGTGAGCTGTACGAAGCCGGCATCCTCATGTGGTGGGATCGCGATATCGAGGACCTGCTGCCGATTGTCACGAATTTCGACTTGGTGCGGGGAAAAAGGGGGTGGTTGGAACTGGGTAGTGACAAAAGGCATTCTGGGTGCCAGATAAACCCGGACCGATTGCGCCACCTTGCTCGGATCGCGCAGGCCCGAGAACAGGCGGATCCGGTCGATCTGGTAGAGGCCGCCCAGGTCGATGTTGGCCGTGCCCGTCGTGCCGAAGTCGTCGGTACACGTCAGGCTATAGGCCGAGTACTCAGCGCAGAGGTAGGCTCCCGACTGCCAGACGGTGCTGGTATCACCGTCCCACACCTGGGCGTTCACGTGAGGTCGCAGAAACATGCCGCCCCGTAACTCCGCCGTGGGCGCGATGTTCACTTCGGGGTCCCGGCGCAGGGGACTGATGCTGTTGGGCGCCACGGCGAGGTCGAGAAACTGTGCGTTGGCATCTGTCTCGAGTTCACGCCAGGATCGCTGGATGTACTGAACCCCGGGACTGGCTGCCTCCGGCGGAGGCGGCAGGTCCTGGCCGCCAAAGCGGTAAATGACCAGGGCCGAGGCCGGGCTCAGTTCGGCTGTCAGCAACACAAGCAACAGTCCAAGCAGGCATACACGTCGCGGGTCAGCATCAGAAGGCGACATAGATCGCGCGTTGGGCGGACGTCTTAACGGCTCGATCGGAGTCGACAGCAACATCGACTCGCGCAATGTAGATGCCCGGGGAGACCAGGTTGCCGGCGGCATCCTTACCGTCCCACACCAACGCATACTGACCACGAGAATCCGGCCGCAGTTCCTCGACCCGAGCCACGGCACGTCCGCTGAGGTCGTAGATCACCAGTGTCACGGCGCGTTGTCCGGCGACTCGTGCCACCGAAAACTCGACCCGTAACTCGTCGTTGATACCATCGCCGTTGGGGGTGAGCACCGACTGTGCCAAACGAAAATCTCCGAGCACCTCGCTGCCCTCGAGGGCCAGGACAGTGACCGTCTGGCTGGCGGCCAGAGTCGTGGCATCACCAGCATCTACGCGTTGCCAGAACTCGGACTTGGAGGTGTCGCGAACGAAGCCGCGAAATGAGGCGCTGTTGCCGAGAATTGTGGCACGGAACTGCACCTCCAGCAGATCGGTGCCCTGGCCTACACTCTGCGGCAGTCGCACATGTATCGTATCCTCGGCGGCGGACAGTGAAACCAGTTCCGCCGCTGCCAACCGGGTGGCTGCATCCGACTCGAACTGCGCATCGGTTCCAAGCCGCAGTCCCAGAAACTCCATACGCGCACCTGCCGTGGCTTCTACCTTCAGTTCATTGAAGCCCTGCCCGGACTCGGTGAAAGTGGGTCGCACAAACAGCGAAAATTCCTCTGCTACACCCACCTGACCCACGCGGATGGGCCAGATCTCGCCCTGCAACTGCGCCGCCACCGGGTCAGACATATTCAGCACGATCGCACGCAACGTGGCAGCCGTATCGGCCCGGTCGGTGAACAGCGTCGTCCGAATTTGCAGGTACTGCCGCGGGCTTGGGGAGGTGATCTCGGACCCTGAAGTATTGTATGGAACACTCCAGGTGCTCCAGTCGGGTCCGGCTTCGAAACTGCTGCTGATCTCGCCCTGTTTGGAGCCAGGCAGACGATTATACCTTGATTCAGTGACAACATTGCCCTTGTCGTCATGGTAGATCTTCTCTTCCACCAGTTCGTTGCCCGTCCGGGTCTGCAACTGGATCCGGGTACCGGCCGGCGTGTCGGCGTCCCAGTCGATGGAGATCAGATTCTTCCTCGTTGCCAGCAACACCAGGTCAGACGTGAGAGACACTTCAGGGACATACCCGGCGCCATAGAACATGACCTCGGTGAAACCAACGTAACTGAGCAAACTCAGTGGGTTGGCGAAGGTGGAGCGCACGTAGCGCACCTTGCTCGGCGCGGTACGAATTTCACGGTAGCGGATCCCGGTCGCCGAACTGATGCCGACATTGCCGCTGCCGCTGCTGTCGTTGACCCGGGTATACTGGACGCTGCCGTCCGGCGCCCGTGTGCCATCCGATATGTCAACCGAGAACACATCAAGAGCCGAGGCGCCATCGGTGAGAAAATGCATCGTGTCGACCCAGAACAACGAGCCCAGATCTTCCAGAAACTCGTAGGTCTCTTCATCGAAAGCCGAGCCATTGTGCCCGACGGAGTAGTCGCCGTCGGCCACCGTTGCGCCGATATCCTTCACGCTGCCGCCACCGATCTCGATCGTCGCTGAGCCCCCGCGATCCACCAGACCCAGGTTGACATTGTCGCCGACGGCAAAAACTTCGATCTCAGCGATGCGTGGCGTCTCGCGGCGGTAGTAGCGGATGGGTCCACGACGCGCCACATCGATCACGTTGTACTCCGCCTCGGTGATCCGTGTTTCGCGCCCCGACCGCTCCTGGCGGTAGTACTCAATGGCGCCCTGTTGGGAGGCGGGCAAAGCATCGTATGCGTCGTTGGTGAGTTCCTGGGCTCGTGTGGAATCCGAACTCAAGGCCACGATCTGGATGCGCTCAAGGGGGTCACCAACAAAATCGTCGTTGGCACCTTCGGTGGGGCGCACAACGAATTCGAAAATCCGCTGCGTCTTGCTCGGTTGACTCGTGCGTCCGATCTCCCAAAAACGTGGGATCTTCGTACCGTCGAGGAAATACTTTGAGGTGGAACGGGGCGGCGGCTGGCGCCAGCCGAGTACTTTGAATTGCAGAAAGGGGTCGCCTTCACCCTCATCGGCAAAACGGATGACGATCTTCTGCACCACCACCAATCGGCCAAGGTGCAGATCCAGCCACCAGTCACTTAAAGGGCTGCGCGGATCCGGCCCCCAGCTGGTGCTCGGATCGCCGTCGATGACATTGATCCGCGTCGCCGGGTTCGAGCCAACGACCGGCCCGCCATCGCCGGTCAGAGAAAACTGCGGGGCATCGAGGGCAGCGTTGATCCCCTTACGCACCAACAGAGGGGTAACACCATCCTGCTGGGAAATCCGCACGAGGCTCGCCGCGCCAGCCCAAGCCTGCCAATGACTCGCCTGATTGACCAGGACCTGATCGCCACGCACCACGTGGCCCTGCTGCGCCGCAGCCTGCACCAAGGCCATCAGGAGGAGTGGGACGACACCCTGCAACGCCGCCCGAATGTGACAGACGCCTGCGAGACCGGGCATGTTCGGATCCCCTTGTGGTCGGTGGCAGATAGGAATGGAAAAGGGGGGGATTCGTTGATCCCCCCCTTTTCCGTGCAACAGGAACGAACGGAAACTACTTGGTCAGGAAGTGCGTCTTGATCCTACCCCAACTGTCCTGCGCCACTGCTGTCGGGAAGGCAGCGCCGTCCACAGGCAACAACTCCATATCGGCCATCAGGTTGGCGTTCCGCCAAACGTTGTGTACCGGCGGGAAGTCGTAGGAACCTTCGTAGCTTTCACTCTCGTCGTAATCCTTGGTCAGCGAACCAACGTGGATGATGCTGCCCACTTCAAGGTCGACGATCGTGCTCTGCCCGGGGCCGTCAAAGTCCCAGCGCTCCCACGGGGTCAACTTGATCTCGTAAGCGTAGGTTCCAGGGCCGCCGGTGGCACCCGTGCGGGCCCAACCGATTTCGACGTACTCAGGAAAGGGCAACTCCTGGCCTGTTGTCAGCCAGTCGGTGCCTTCAATCAACGTGAAGGCCCAGTAGCCATCGATCGGCGGCACATGGATCTCCCACAGACGACCGGTGGTGAAGAACAACTCCCGGTTCTCTTCCTGGGGCAGCGCGGTCCAGTCGTTGTTGTACATGTCGCCACCACTGTGGTCGGCATCCAGGACAAACTCCCAGTCATCATCCCAGTTGTACAACGTCGGATCTTCACGGCTGTTGTGCAGGTACTGGTCAACGACCGAGGCCATGGCATAGACGCGATTGGTTTCTTCGTTCCAGGCCCAGATCTGCCGGGCGTTGAAGTCAGACAGGTCATTGCCCGCATCGCCGCGGACCGTTTCCTGGATCCAGCCGTTCTCCATCGACACCTCGAAGATGTCGGCAGGAACCATGTTCCAGTCGCTGAGGTCGCCGTCCATTGCCGGTACAGCATTGGCCGGGAACTGGAAGGCGAAGAACACCTCTCCAGGTGGTTCGTGTGCGAACAGCGTGGACGAACTGCCAACGATCAGCAGGGCGGCCAATGACGTGCGCAAAAATCGCATGTGCAAAAATCCTTCCGCGAGGGTGGTGATGCGTGAGTCTTTCTCACAACACAACAAGCCCATACAAGGAACGGGATGCCCTTGCCGGCTTTCTGTGTGTCATGGAATCGTCAACGTGGTCACATTGAATGCACCACAATGGGCACTCAACCTGACAAGATTGACGATTCCATGGTGGCTGTACATTACGGAAGAGAACGATAGAATCCAAGAGAAAACGACCTGAAGACAGGTATATTTTCAATTATAGATATATTATGAAAATTATATATTCTTGCTGCTATATGTGGCCCACCAGCGACCCCTACACAAGGGGTTGTGCATTGCTTTGAATATTGGTGGCAGAAGCAATGCAATCTACATTGGCGAATTTACATGAGAATTGTCTTTTTTTTCCGTTATCGACATTGAATTCTTGCCTACCTGCTCGATTCGCGTTGCAGGCGCGCAATCTGTCCGTGGATCCCGGCGACGGTCCGGCTCCCAAACACAGCTTCGGGCCGGGGCCAGAGTGCCAGAACGCGTTCGTACCACGCGATGGCTGTCTCGGCATCGTCCTGTCGTGCTGCAAGCACCGCAGCCGTGATCCAGGAAAGGGCCTCGAAGAACTCCGCAGAGCGCACCGAAGGCAACATCACCTGGGCCTGTCTCTGCGCCGTGAGCTTCGGACCTGTGGCCCGCACATGGTGCAGCCCTCGGGTCGGCAGGAAGTACCAGTCCTGTGAATCAAAATCCGTCGCCGGCGGCGAGGCGTCAGTGGAGAATGGATCAAACAGCTGCCCGTCGCCATCACCCATGGGGGCCTCCTCGGCGGGCCCACAAACGGGATGCTCGTAGTACAGGCGCACCGCCGGCATCCATGCCTGCGAGCCACCGGTTCCTGGGAGAACCTGCGTGGCGACAGCCGGCAGACCCGGGGGGAACAGAGCGGGTAAGTCGGGCCTCGTTGCCAGATACTGGTAGGCGGCGTGCAGACCGTCGATGCCATAGCTGCGCAGGAAATGGGCCTGGCGAGTGAACACGTCCGCAGGCCGCAGCAGGTCGATCCGGCCACAGGCAGATTCGGGTTCCACCAGCCAGGCCCCCAGCGGCGCCCGCTGCTGGATCCACGCGCGCGCCTCGCTACGGGTATCGGCGCCACCGAGCAACTGTCGACTGGCCAGGCTCACGTATAGCGGCTCCAGCATGACGACACCCGTCAGCAGGATCAACAGCTCTGACCGGCGAACGAGCAACAGTCCGCGGGCCATCAACAGACACAGGACGGGTGCCAGGGGCAGGGCATAACGCAGGAAGGAGGATCCGGCTGCCAACAGCAGCGCAACCGTCACCAACCCGGTCGACAGGACAACCAGGTCCTGCCACGTTCGGCAACGAACGGCCTGGACCAGCCCCGCCGCAACCGCCAGCAAACCGCCGATCCCACAGGCGAATCGAGTCGCCTCGAACAATCGGGCCACGGCGGATGTGTGTGTCGGTGTAAGCAGGTGTGTGCCAGCCATGTCGCTGAAGTGATGCCAGAAGGCGACGAAATCGAGCCAGACGTAGGGTGATGCGACACTGAAAGCAAACAACGCCGATGCCGCACACAGGCAAAGCCGTGGCACGGTGCGCACGGACCATCGGTCTGACAGAGCCACCGCCACCGGTAGCGCGATCAGCACGGCGGGGTACTTGCTGGCCGCCGCCAGTCCGACGAAGAGACCGCAGAACAATACATCCCGTGTCACACCGGTTTGCCTGGCACGAGTGGCCCACAGCAAGGCCAGGACCGTCCAGAACAGCGCCGGCGTGTCCGTATTGGCCAGGGGGGCGAAACGTGTCGCCAAGGGCATGCCAGCCAGGGCGACGGCCGCCAGCCCGCCCGCAAGTGGCCCGAAAAGACGTCGGCCCAGCAGGGCAAGAACCAGGACCGTTGCCGTTGACAGCAGAACGCCTGCGACCCGGGCGACGGCGAGGAGGGCGCTGCCATCCACCAGATACTGGTAGGCGACGAACTGCGCAGCGGTGCGGGCGGCGCCTGCGCCCCAACCCGTCATCCAGGCCAGGTTCCAGGCCAGGTAATCGCAGAGCGAGATCAGATAGAAGTGGAACGTCGGGTAGTTGAAGTAGTGCGGATTGAGATCGCCCCCCCAGAACCCGAGAGGCAGAACGACAAAGGCGATTTCATCGAAGTGAGACCATGTCGGCAATGGCGTCGGCCAGCGCAGCCCCAGGGCGGCGAGCACAACAACCGGAACCCCCCAACGGAAGAGTCGGGCCTGTACCGCGTCAGTCATTGCGGGGCGGGCCCGGCCCTTCACCCGGTAACGGCCTGCGCGATTCCCTCGTCAAAGATCTGGATTCGATCCTGGTATTTGACCCGCAGATCTTGCAAAAACTGTTCGAAGACGATCTGCTTCTTGATCCAGTTGACGGTTGCTTGGGCTCGGCGGCGGGCTTCCTCGTAGGGGGCAGACTCCTTCGTGCGATCCAGCAAACGGTAGACGGAGAAACCTTCGAATACCGGCAGCGGCCCTACCAGTTCGCCAGGCTGGCTCTTGTAGGCGGAGGCCGCCAGCCGACCCAGGTAGCGGCCGTCAGCCAGGGTCAACGAGATTCGCCCATTCGCGTCGCGGTGCTCGAGGGACCGCAGGGACATTTTCCGTGCCAGGTCTGCGATCTTCTCCCCCGCTTCGATCCGCGCACGCACGGCCTGGGCTTCGGCCTCCGTCGCCACCAGCACCTCCTCGATGGTGATGTGTTCCGGGCGCGTGTAACGCTCCGGCTTTGCGTCATACTCGGCACGGATCTCCTCTTCGCTGATCTCGACCCGTTCATCGAGAATCTTCACCCGCAACTGGACGATGAGCTCTTCCTTGCGGCGCTGCAGCAACCAGTCGGCAATGTCTTCACGTTGCGCGTAGCCGGCCTCCAGTGCCCCGGCCATGAGAATTGCGTCCGGCACCAGCGTGCGACTCATGCGCTGAGCCATGGACTCAGCTGTCAACTGACGCAGAGAGCCGAGGTCGACGGGGTCGACGGACATGACTACATCGAGCCCGGTGATCTGCCCGCCGCGGTATCGGTAGATCGTCAATTCAGCAAGCGCCGGGTCGTCCCAGGCCCCGCGACGGGTAATCTCCAACAGCCGCTTCAGCCCATCTCTGTCGAGGCTGAGTTGCAGATCGCTCTTGAGGCTGTCCACGAGGGCACGGCGTTCGGCGACGCTACGCTCCATGTACATCTTCTGATAGAGTGCGAGGAAACGTTCCTGGTTGAGATCCGCGTCAAACTGGGCCAATACCGTGAAGACACCGAAGCCACCCTTCAGGTCGATCGGCTCGGATATCTCCCCCTCGGTGAGTGCGAACAGTCGATCTCCCAGGCTTGGCTGCACATCGAGACGGTTCATGTAGCGGCCCTGGTCTCCTCCCTGTTGAGCCGACTCCTTGTGCGTCGACCACATGCGGGCGGCTTCACCGAAAGTGGCGCCCGAGGCGATGTCCTTCAGAGCGGCTTGCGCACTATCGAGACTGCTCGTCAGAATCTGACCGACGCGAATCGTGCGTGACAGGCCCTTTGCCGCCCATTCATCGCGCACCTGTGACGGCAGCAGATTCACCTTGATCTGGTCGATGATATACAAGCCGACCAACCGGTCCATACGCTGCCGCTTCGTTTTGCTGAGAAATTCGGGTTGCTGGGCAATGCCCTGGTCCAGCGCCTCGATCTGCAACAGCTCCATGTCGATCAGGGTCTGCAAATGGTCGCGCACCTGTTCAATGCCAGCGTTACCACTCTGCAGATAGTCGGGTATGTCCGCATAGAACTCCCGGAACTGCTTCAGCGTGATCATGGTGTCATCGACACGGGCAAGGACAACAGCCTCATCCTCTCCGGCAACCGGCGGCGCATCCTGTGGCACGGGTTCCTGGGCGCAGGCCTGCAACATGAGGGTGGCTGCAAGCAGGATGAATGCGCCGGCTTTTGCTAACATTGCGGTCATACTGTCTATTCCCGTCTTCGTCGAAAGTTGATTGTTCACCCCGGAGGCCTGCATGTGGCCGGAAAAGGAAGGTAGGTTACGCCTGCCTTTCGGACTGTCAAGGAATGCGGCTGGCCCACTGGACCCCTCGCGGCATTGCTGCCGGCATTTTTCTTCTGGCGTTGGCGTTGCGGCTGGTGCTGCTGGCGGAGGCAGCCGCTTCCCCGTACGCCGACACGCTCGTACTGGATGCCGAAGAATACCAGCATCTGGCTCGAGGCCTGCTGGACGGAACCTGGAGTGAGGCTACCGCCGAGACCTACGTTCACGGAATCCTCTACCCGATCCTGTGGGCAGGTGTCGAATGGTGTGGCCTTGGAGTAACCGCCCTGCTTCTGCTGCAGGCCCTCCTCGGCTCGCTGACCTGTGTGTTGCTCTATCGTGGCGCCCGTCACCTGCTGGCGCCGCCGGCGGCGATCGTGTGTGGTGTGCTGGCCAGCCTGTATGAGCCTTTCCTGGTGTTCGGCGCCCAGCCATTGGCAACAACCCTCGTCATTTTCCTTGTTGCGGCGCTGTTCGCCTGGCTGAGCCGGCCTTCGGCGATGTCCGACCGGTGCCTGGCAGGTGCAGGGCTGCTGCTGGCGTTGCTGGGCGCGACGCGAGCCAACGCCCTGCTGCTGCTTCCGGTGGTAGCCTGGGTTTCGGTGACGCGCAGCCAGGCGGAAGGGCGATCGCCGCGACGCGCCCTGCTTTTGCTGTGCACCGGCCTCGGTATCGGCATGGCACCCTTCGTTATGCACAACATCGCCACCCAGGGTACCCCACTGCCCTTTGAGGGGGCCTGGTCGCTCCACATGGGCAATAATCCTGCAGCTGACGGCACGCCCTATGCCCGTCAGGGCATCGACTGGCAGCGCCTCGAATCGGTCGGCTTCCGGGATGGATGGCAGGCCACGCCAGCACAACGCGGGCGTATTTACCTGACGGAAGTCGTCGGCTTCTGGACCGGGCAGCCACTGCGGGCGGCGCTCCTGACGTACCAGAAAGTTCGGTTGTTCTGGAACGCCTTCGAAGTCCCGGTGAGTGTGGATCTGGCCTGGTTCGACCAGCACAGCCTGCTTGGCCGGATCCTGCCAGCGACTTTCGGCCTGCTGGCGCCCCTGGCACTTCTGGGTATGATCGTCAACCGCCATCGTTGGCGAACCTGGTCTCTGGCCTACGGCGGCGTTCTTGCCTTCCTGGTGTCGGGCATGTTGTTCACCGTCTGTGCCCGCTACCGACTGCCGGCGGTACCATTCCTGCTGCTGTTCGCCGCAGATGCGCTCTATCGCCTTGCCACGCTGTTGCGGGCGGGGGATCGACGCGGGCTGCTGCACCACGGTGCCTGGTTGGTTGCAGCGACGGTCATCGTCCACACCGGCGTCAATCCAGCTCATGCCGACCATCTGCGCCCCGCCTGGCTCCAGGGCGAAATCCTCCTGCAAACGAACCGACTGCGCGAGGCGGAGCGCGCCTTCCTTCTGGCGCTTGAGGCGCATCCCGGAGACGCTGATATCCACAATAGTCTCGGCGCCACGCACGAGCGTCAGGGACGCCTCGAAGAAGCCGAAGGCAACTATCGCGAGTCTTTGCGGCTGGCCCCCGATCACTCTCGAGCCGGCGTGAATCTGGCGCGTCTGCTGGGTCGGTCCGGCCGCTATACCGAGGCGTCAGCGGTAGTCGCCGCGGTGCTGGCAGTGGATCCACGCCCGCGGATGCAGCACGAGGCCCGGTTGTGCCAGGGCATCCTGCAGTTGCAGGCAGGCGATCCACAGGCAGCCTACCAGAACATGCACAGCGCCCTGCAGATCCGGGATCTGGCCCAGGCGCGGTACAACCTGGCCAATGTCTGTCACCAGCTGGGTCGCGTCGACGAGGAGCTGGAGCATCTGCAACGTGCCGTGCATCTGCAACCGACCTTCGCCGCCGCTCATCTCAATCTGGGCACACTACGCATGATGCGAGGCGAATGGGCCGCCGCCGAAGGATCCCTCAAGCAAGCCGTCGACCTGGAGCCAACATTGGCCACCGCCCATGCCCACCTGGGGATTCTTTACCAGCGCACGGGCAGGCCTGAACTGTCCCGGGCGGCGCTGAATTTGGCCCGTCGTTTGCGCGTCGATGCGGGGCAAACGCCGCCGCAGTGATGCCCCGTTGGCTGCGCTCGAATTGACTTCTGCCCCTGAGCTAGCTACTTATTGCGGATTGTCGGCGATGTGTTCGACGTTCGGTGCGACGCAGGATCCCGGAGTTCTCCCATGAAAAACACCAAGTCTTTTTTCAGCCTCTGTCTGTTAGCGATGGCAGGATTGTTGGCCAGCTGCTCCGACTCATCGGACCCATCCGGGCCGGAGACGCTGTCCTCCTTCGAAGTCATTCAACACGAGATCTTCGACGACAACTGCGTCGCTTGTCATACGGCGGGTACTGCCTTTGCCAGGCAGTCCAACCTGGTGCTGACAGCGGATGTCGCCTACGACCAACTCGTCGGCGCAGCTCCCAGCAACAGTCACGCAGCCGACGCCGGCCTCGTCCGCGTCAGCAACATCGGTCCTGGGGGGCTCGAGCAAAGCTACCTCTGGGAGAAAATCAACGCCCCCGCTTCGGACCACCTCTTCAGTGATCACCCGGAGTACGGTGAAATCATGCCCCTGGGTCGGCCGCCCCTGACCACCGGCGAGCTTGAGTATATCCGCCGATGGATTGCCGCCGGTGCACCCAGGACGGGTGTCATCATCGACCCGGCAGTGCTCGACGATACACAGCGCTACGAGCCCAGCCCCTTCGCCCCCCTGCCGATCCCGGTCGAAGGCCTGCAACTGCATCTGGATACTTTCCCGGTCGTGGCCAACCACGAGCGCGAGGTGTTTTCCTACATGCCTCTGAACAATGACGAGGACATGTACGTCAATCGCTTCGACATCTCCCTGCGGCCCGGCAGCCATCACTTCATCATGTATACATACCCCGACTACACGCCAGCGGATGTTGTGCCGAATCCATTCGAGGTTCGCGACCTGCGCGATGAAAATGACAACTACCAGGACGCCAATGGCGACGACTTGTTCGACTGGCGTCAGATGCAGTATGCCAAACCGATCGTCATCAGCCAGTCGCGCCGGCTTGACTTTTCCTTACCGGAGGGTGTCGCCATGCGCCTGCCCGCCGGCTCCGGGATCGACCTGAACGCGCACTACGCCAACTATTCCGATGACGCCATCGACGGCGAAGCCTACATCAATCTGCATCTGTTGAAAGCTGATGAAGTGCAGCACGTTGCCAGAATCTTCGCCTTGAGCAACTTTGACATCCTGTTGCCAGCTGGACAGGTGACGACTCTGGAGAAAGAGTTTGAGTTCCTGGAGGATCGCCAGATCGTGCAGCTGGTGGCGCATACACACCAGCGTATGATCGACTTCAGCGCCGAGATCGTCGGCGGTGACCGCAACGGCGAGACGATATACCGGAGTGTCGACTGGGAGCACCCGGCGCCACTGCGTTTCGATCCGCCCCTGTCCATGAGACAGGGGCAAGGGTTGCGCGTTCGCGCCACGTACGACAACCCCGAGGACAGCGATCTGTACTTCGGCTTCACGCGTAAGGAAGAAATGATGATCCTCTACGGGTACTACTACACCGAGTGATCCCGGGCCTCACGGCCACCGTGTGACGCCTCACGGCGGGCTCGCTCGCTGCCATGCGGCTCTGCTGGTGGCTGGCTGATGACGATCATATGCGTCATCAGGCTCTGTGTCCCGTGCGGCGCTCACGCCACATCAATAGCAGCAGCGCGACCCCAATGACAGCCGTTACCCCCAGGGCCGCCTGATTGAGCGCATACCAGCCGATGCGCTCCTCGAGGGGGCCGGCGGAGAAAGTCGACACGATCATCGTCGCGAAGATCAGGAAGTCGTTGGCCGACTGCACCCGTGCCTTCTCCCCTTCTGTTCGGTACGTGGCTGTGATCAGGGACGTGCACGAGATGAACAGAAAGTTCCAGCCGATACCAAGCACGGTGAGCCCCGTCATGTAGGTCATCAGTTCGGTGCCACCGGTGTTGAGCCAGGCCGAAGCAGCGATACAGAGGACGCCGAGCAGCAGCATCGGCCGTTCGCCAAAACGTCGGATCAAGCTGCCAGTGAAAAAGGACGGCACATACATGCCCAGCACGTGCCACTGGATCACGTTGGCCGTATCGCCGAAGGCATGGTGATGGCGCTCCATAGATAGGGGCGTCGCGTTCATCAGCAGTGACATCAAGCCCCAACTGGCAACGGCACCCAGGACGGCCAGGACGAACGTGGGACTTTGGGCGATGGTGCCCAATGGACGACCATCGTCAGCGTCGGTTTTTGGGGTGGGCGCCGGCAACTGTGCGCGCGACAGGATCAGCAGGATCAGCGCCTGCAACACGGTGATGCAGGCAAAGGAGCCGACGAAGGGGTGGCCGGCAATCAGATCCTTTGTCTGCGTTGCCAGCGTCGATCCGAGGAATGCAGCGACGACGCCGCCGGCCATGACCAGCGAGATGGCACGTGTGCGGAACTCCGGCGGCGCTACCTCGCCGGCGGCGAACCGATAGTAGGTGGCAAAACCATTGACGCTGCCAATCAGCAGACCGCCGCCGCACAGCAGCCAGAAATTTTCCAACCAGACCGCACTGGCAGCGACCGTGGCGCCGACAATGCCGATCAGGGCCGCCAGAGCAAATCCGGGGCGCCGTCCCCGGCGACGCATGAACTGCGCCGCGGGAATCGTCATCAACGTCGTCGCCACAGGGACGAGGGCCAGGGGCAACGTTGACAGTGCCGCGTCAGGTGCCAGTCGGCGCCCGATCAGGGCCATCGTCGTGAGCACGATGATCGCCGATGAGCGTGTCAGCGCCTCACATAGAAACAGCAGGCCGACCTGGAGCTTCGGACGGATTGTCAGAATCGTCCGGCCTACCGTTGCGCGCGCCGGGCCCGTACGGCGGCGGCCAACTGTTCGAGCACAAGCTGCGTCGATTCCCAGTTGATGCAGGCATCGGTGATGCTCTGTCCGTAGGTGCCAGCCTTGCCAGCGACGAGATCCTGTCGCCCCTCGACGAGGTGGCTCTCCAGCATGACACCGAAAATATTGTCGGAGCCAGCCGCAAGCTGTGCCGCCACGGCGGCAGCGACGGCGGGCTGCCGGTTGTGATCCTTTTCACTGTTGCCGTGACTGCAGTCGATCATCAACCGGTGCGGCAATCCATCTCCCGCCAGTTTGCCGGCAAGCTCGTCGACGGATGATTGATCGAAGTTCGGCCCGAGACTGGAGCCACGCAGAATGATGTGGCAGGCGTCGTTACCCGTCGTTGCGACGATGGCGGAGATGCCCTGCTTCGTCACTGACAGGAAATGATGCGCGCCGCGCGCCGCCTTGATCGCATCAATGGCCAGTTGTGTGCTGCCACCTGTGCCGTTCTTGAAACCGACAGGCATGGACAGCCCCGATGCCAACTCGCGGTGCACCTGGCTTTCCGTTGTGCGGGCACCAATCGCCCCCCAGGAAACCAGATCCGCAATGAACTGTGGACTGATGGTGTCGAGGAATTCACTGCCAACGGGCAGGCCCATGTTACACAGGTCAAGCAGCAGACCGCGCGCCAGGCGCAGGCCCTCGTTGATCTGAAAACTGCCGTCCAGCCGGGGATCGTTGATCAGACCTTTCCAGCCCACCGTGGTGCGCGGCTTCTCGAAATAGACCCGCATGATCATGATGAGGTCGGCGGTGTGGTGGGCGGCGGCCTTCTGCAACCGGCTGGCGTACTCGTGAGCCGCCTTCGTGTCGTGAATCGAACATGGACCGGCAACAACCACCAGGCGGTCATCCGTACCCGCCAGGGCGGCGTTCACCTGCTGGCGTCCTGTGCTGACCGTGATGGACGCCTCTTCCGTCACCGGCAGGTCTTCCATCAGGATCGCCGGTGGGATGAGGGGCCGAAGGCCGGAGATTCTTAGATCGTCAGTCGTGTGCAACATCGCGCACTACATCCTTTCGTTATCGACGCATCGTGGCGCCGGGCTGCACCGGGGCCGTTATTACTGCGCCTGGCACTGACACAGGAGAAATTCGTTTGGGAGCCAATCTGCCCCCGGAATCCGGGATTCGCGTACCCGCGCAGGATCTGCGCGACCTCGTTGAGACACTGTTCCACACAGTAGGAATGCGTGCTGCCGATGCCACTCTGATGGCGCAACTGCTCGTGGCCACCGATCTGCGCGGCGTCTTCAGCCACGGCAGCCAGCAGACGAGCGGATATGTGCAGATGATTCGTGATGGCCGCGTCAATGCCAGCCCTAATATAACCGAGCAGGCGACGACGACCACCACTCGGGTGTATGACGGGGACGGCGGTATGGGCCACCTGCCTTCGTGGCGGGCGGCCAACTTCGTCGCAGATACTGCCATGGCGCTCGGTGTCGGCGCCGCCACCACCGGCAACCACTTCCACTTCGGCAGTGCCGGCAAGTACAGTCGCGTCGCGGCGGAGAATGACTGTATTGGTCTGGCCCTATCCTCCCATCGGTGGCCACGGCAGGGCACGATTCGCACCGGAGCCACCGGCGCGTCACCCATGAGCATTGCCATTCCTGCAGGACCCGGCGTGCCGCCTCTCGTCATCGATATGGGTACCCGGTTGCTTACCTGGAGTGAAGATCTCTTCACGCAGATGCCCTTCGCCTACTTCAAGGAACTGGGACTTGGCGCGGTGACCCATGCCATCGGTGGTGTGCTTGCCGGCATCTGGCAGCCCGGCCGTATGCCACCTGTGTCAAAGTGGGAGTCGAATCAGGGAGGCTTCTTTGCCGCCTTCCACATCGCTGCCTTCGCACCCGTGGATGAGTTCTATGCGGAGATGGCACGCTATGTCGAGCAGTGTCGGGGACTGGAGCCCTTTCCGGGGCACACGCAAGCCGAACTGCCGGGGGGCATCGAATGGCGCAATGTCACTGAATTCGAGCGCGATGGCATCCCCATCTCTGTGCGACACCAACAATTGCTGCAGGACATCGCCGCCGAGCTTGGCGTGGCATCTCCCTTTGCGCACTACGAAAACACGCGCTTCGGCGCTGGTTCACTGGAGAAAGGCTGACCACTATCGTGAGTGAGGACCGTTGCATCATCACCGTGGGTCTCGACATTGGCGGCCGCCAGCCGGCGGCTGACATCTTCGACGCTGCGGGACTGACGTGGACCCACAAGTACGGGGGGCCCCATTGGGCGGACGAGGCCACCCGGGATGCGCTGGATGGCGTCAGCGCCATCCTTGCCGGGTCCGAAAACTTCGATGCCAACACGCTGAAGGATGCGACGCAGTTGCGGGTGATTGCCCGCAATGGTGTTGGCTACGACAAGGTTGACCTTGGGGTCTGCACCGAGCGCGGCATCGTCGTCACCTACACCCCGGGGGTCATGGCCGACGCGGTAGCAGATCTGACGTTCGCCCTCCTGTTGGCTGCCGTGCGGCGGATTCCCTCCGGTGATCGCACGATCAAATCCGGCGGGTATGATGTTGCCATTGGTGAGGATCTGCCATCGATGACGCTCGGCCTGCTCGGCTGTGGCCGCATCGGCGCCGAAACCGTGCGCCGCGCCAAGGGATTCCGCATGCGTGTGCTGGTACACGACCCCTATGTTGATGCCGCCTCACTGCGGGAGCTTGGTGCGGAGGCAGTGGATCGCGCGACGTTGCTGGCCGAAGCGGACGCGATCAGCCTGCACGTACCGATGTCGGCGGAAAACGCCAATGTCGTCAACGCCGCGTTCCTCGGTGCCATGAAGCGCGGCAGTTATCTGATCAACACCGCCCGTGGCGGCCTGGTGGATGAGCCGGCCCTGCTGGATGCACTGCGCAGCGGCCAGATTGCAGGTGCCGGGCTGGATTGTCAGGCGACCGAACCCCCCGTGGGTGTCTCGGCCCAACTCTGCGCGCTGGACAATGTCATCGCCAGTCCGCACTCGGGTTCGCTGACGATCACCGCTCGCGTACGTATGGCGCAGATGGCTGCACGCAGCATGGTCGACGTGTTGCAGGGCCGTATTCCGGAACAGGTCGTCAACCATGAAGTGCTGAAGAAGCTGCGTCTGCAGTAACAGCGTTCGGCTGCGTGTCAGACACCGTCCTGGCGTGGCCATCCCAACGGCAATGGGCACCACGACAACAGGTGCGCGGCAGCCTCTGGTATATGCACCACGGCTGACGGGGGCAGGGGTCCAAAGAAGACCCGCATGGCGACGAAGGCATTCCAGGTGACGGCCGCCGGATCTGTGACCTGCACACACGTCACCTGTGTGCCGGTCACATGGATGCGAAGGTTGCCGTAGCCCTCGATGCCAACGACGACATCACCATCGGCCAATGCGCCACCGGCGGCGCGCACCTGCAACAGAGCCCCCACGGTCGCCGCCCAGTCGTAGATCTGCCAGTTGCCTGAGCTGCCCAGGCTGAGACCTTCGCCGATGGCAGACATGCGCTGCAGGAAGTCGAAACGGGTGGGCCCAATATCAAAGCGGGCGCTGCCAGCCTCCCGTGACTGCACCCATGACCGGGCCATATCAAGCTCCGTCGTCGTGTCCTGCCCGAGCAGTTCCACAACACTGCCGCCCTCCGCATCAGCCACCAGGTAGCCTACCATGGCGCCCGTGTCATCGAGCGCGGCGAAGGGCTGATGGTACCAGCTGGCAAGAAACCGGGGAAATACATCGACACCGCCACGCCGATTGTGCACCCGTTGCGCGTCGTGTAGCTGCCGGGCCCTATCGATCCTGGCTGCGTCGTCGCTGGCCAACGGCTCGAAGCGCAGGGGCTTTCTGTCACCGAACACATGGCGCACATTCGCCGACGTCAGGCTGACGTGCACTTGCTGTCCACATGTCTCGTAGCCGAAATAGCCGTAGCGTTGCCGCTGGCCACCCAACCAGGACAGGTGGTACCCTTCAGCCTGCATCTTCGCCACGCAATGGTGCATCAGTATTTTCATGTAACCCTTGCCACGCACGCTGCTATGTGTCGACACACCCCCAATGCCACCCACCCGCAAGCGTACATCCCCCACCTGCCAGTGCAGCGGAAACAGACCGACCACCGCACGGATCCTGCCATCTTCGCGCACGGCGTGATTGTTTGCCATGAACTCTTGTGTCGGCTGGTAGATCGACGGCAGCAGCGTGGCAAAATTGTGTTCACGGTGCTCGCCAAAGACTTCGTTGATGAATGCCAGACCCTCGTCCCAGTCTGCCGCTGTCAGTTGCACAACATCCACGCTCATGGTCCATTCCCCTGACGGTTGATTGTCGCCTGAATGTCGCTCAGGTTCTGCTGCGCCACGTCCCAGTCGGGGCGCAACGCCAGTGCACGTTCTGTTGCCGCCAACGCCTGGGACACTCTGCCGAGCTGAAACAACGCCGCCCCGCGGTTGAGGTGCGCGTCGGCAAAGGTCGGACGCAGGATGCAGGCTCGCTCAAAGTGAAACAGCGCCTCCTCGAAGCGCGCCGTGCCGTGCAGCAGGTTGCCCAGATTGTAGTGGGCGGTATCGAAACGTGGGTAGATCTCGATAGCGCGTCGATAGTGGCTCTCGGCCGCCGCCAGCTGGCCGGCATCACTCAAGGCTTTGGCCAGCCCTTTGTGACCTCTGGCGCTTTCGGGGTACTCTGCAACGACGGCCTGAAACAAGCTCTGTTCACTGCGCCAGTCGGCACATCGAGCCGTCGTTCGCAGCCCCAGCACCAGTAGCAACGCAAGACCCAGCGTATTCATCGGCCGCTGCCCCAGACGGGGCCTGCTGCGCTCTAAGGCCCACCCCAGGCAGAGACAGAACCCCAGCGATGGTGCGTAGGTAAGACGCTCCGCCAGAATCGTGCCAATGGGGAACAGCACGTTCACCAGGGGCGAAAAGCAGACAACAAGCCAGACCATGCCCAGACCCGGTACGTCCGGCCGGTGCACGAAACGCCAGACGGCGGCAATGCTGCAGGCTGCCAGCAACAGGCCCGCGAAGATTTCGAGGCTTGATATATGTTGTACGTCGATGGTTGCGTGGGAGTAGTCCGCCGACAGGTGCAACGGCAGGATGAGCAGTCCTGCATAACGTGTCGCCACTGCCAGCGCCGCCAGTACGCGCTCACTGCCCTGCAACTCGATGAGAGCATTGTCGAGGGGCTCAACAGTGATGCCGGCCAATGATCCGAGCACTATTTGTCGCACGAGTAGGTACGTCAGTACCAGCAGCACCGACACAGCCAGTGGTTGCCAGTGCCAACGCCGCGGCTGGCGATGGTATCGCAACCAATCGAGCGCCACCAGCAGGCCAGGCACGACAACGGCCTGTTCCTTGGCCAGCAGCGCCAGGCCAAAAAACAGGCCTCCCGCCAACCAGCGTTGCCAGCCTCCGGGTCGATTCCAGATACACAGCGCCGCCAGAGCCGCCGCCGTCGCCAGCAGATCCGCACGCCCCGCGACAGCGACAATAGCTTCGGAGTGGCCCGGCAGTACAGCGAAGAGCGCCGCTGCCCACAGACCGACCCGGTCACCGGCGCTAGCGCGCAACAAGCGCCAGGCCAACAAGGTAACGCCGATGTGCAGCAGCAGATTCGTCGCGTGGTAAGGCAACGGCCGCAGGCCGAACAGGGCCCGCTCAATGGCAAAGGTTGTGAGCGTCAGAGGGCGATAGAGGCCGGACTCTGCATGGACGTCGTAGCCGGCCCAGTAGTCCTGGCTGAAGAATGCGACTAGGTCGAATGCTGCAACGGCTTCATTCTGCTCAATGAGGCCATGATCATCGAGAGTGAAGTCATTTGGCAGAGCGTTGAGATAGGGCAACGCCGCCGCCAGTACCAACAACCACACGACGCGTCGACCCTCGGTACCTGTCACGTCGTATGAACCTGCGTCCGCAACAGTTGTTCAATGATGTGCCCACAGATGTCCGCCTTGACGTAGACCGAGTCCGAACCAGCCGGGTGGCACTGCGCATGGCCGGCACATCCCAGCACATCGGCCCGCGGCTGATCTGTCGTCAGCTGCAACAGATTCGGGCGCTGCTTCATCTGCGGCCTACTGGGGCTCCGGCCCCGGCATGAAGAATTCGAAGCGTGATTTATCGTCGTGCTCGGGGATGTCGGTGGGGACAATGCCGAGAGAATTTCGTGCTGCCAGGACGATCTGCTTGTTGAAGCCACTCACCTGTTCGGCGGCCAGATACTCCTGCACCGGCATCCAACGACTCTCGGCGATCTCCTCTGCCTCGATGGTGATCTCTTCGCTCAGAGGCTTGAGGCGGCAGACGAAGTAGATATCGGACTTGCCGTACCGGTATCCATGCCAATGGCGGAAGCAGACCAGTGCATCGAAGCGGGTGCGCACACCCGTCTCCTCAAAGACCTCACGGACAACGCCCTGTTCGAGATGTTCCCCTTCATCGAGGGCGCCACCTGGGAGCTTGAAACGGGGCGGCCGTTTTGGGTCCCGGTGGTAGCGTTCGCGGACCACGAGCAGTTCGTCCCGGTCGTTGATGGCGACACCTCCGGCACCGATATAGTGTGACGAAAAGGCGGGAATAAAAGCGCCCTCTTCCAACTGCAGCGTCATCATGAGATAGCGACTGTCACTGTGGTGGAAACCGAAGCCGGCAGCCACGGCGAGTGGAATCAGATCGGCGCGTTCGATTGGCACTTCCAGCCAGACGACGCGGTAGCCATCGTTGCGCCATACAGTCAGCGAATGCTGCAAACGTACGGCGAATCGAACTGGGTCTGCATCGAGCCCATCCGGCTGGGGCAGGATGCCACCGAAGGGATTTTCCGCGGCGGGAAGAACGTCTGGAATGTCAGTCACTCGGCACCTCAAAGTCGGTAGGAGGTCGAAGGTGTGCTACATGGTGGGTGGGTGGGTTTGTCATGTCAAGTTGCGCAGGGACGTGCGTCACGCCGTCTGCGACCCACAAGATCCTGCGACCCACAAGATCCTGCGACCCACAAGATGTTGCGTAGCAGATGGCCAACTTTCGTGAATATCGGTATTATTGCTCGAATCATCGGGAACCTGAGCGAATTCGAACTGAACACTACAGCAGCCGTCACACTCCACGAAAGGAGCCCAGCAGATGCCATTTTCCTTCGAGAACTCAAAGGGAAAGTCCTACATCCTGCACCAGCGGACCACCCAGTTGAAGAACGGGAATTCACAGACGATTTTTTTCTTCGCCAAGGAAGCCAAGGAAGGCGCGATTGACGCCGTCCCTGAAGGTTATGAAGTGGCCGAGAGCAAGAATGGGCTTCCCGTCCTGAAGCGTGCCAACAAAGAGAACAAAGAGTAGCGGCTCTACAGACCAGGGATCTGCAACAGGGCGCCGGCACCATGCTGACGCCCTGTTTGTTGTTCTTCCCCGTTGACTTTAGCCGATCGCAGGCCCACTCAGACGCACCCTGGCACCGTCAAGTTGCACCTCGTGTAAGGAGCCGGTGGGCAGCGTCAGAGCCGCAAGCTCATTGAGCCCCCGGCCGGTCCAGTGTAGCAGCAACAGCGCAATCGGGTCTCTATGAGACACGGCGATCACGCGATCATACTGCCGGGCGCCGGCGACCCAGGTGATCATGCGGGCCCGCAACGAGGCCGCCCCCTCAATGCCCGCTACGCCATCCTCGGTGATATACGGCGTCGGCAATGCGGAGAACGGCTTGCCCTGGTAGCCGCTGACGTCGGTCTCTGCCAACAGTGGCTCGATCACGGGCGTCAGCTGTAGCCGGCCGGCGACGATACTTGCCGACTCCTGGGCTCGCTCCAGTGGCGAGGTCAGCAACGCGTCGAAGGGGCCGCGCTCGGACAAGGCCTCGGCAGCACTACCGATTTCAGCCCGACCAAACTCACTGAGTCGATACCCCGGCAAGTGCCCGTAGATGATGCCTTCCGGGTTGTGGACTTCGCCATGTCGTAACAAGTAAATCGTGGTCATATGTCGGTCTCCCTAGCGCTTTATATTACGCCACATGTTCAGCCAGATGACAGTCGCCCGAACCCGTCCCGCCGGCAGTGTACGACAGAACGCATCCGCGGGCTCGCGATCTCAAGTGTGTGTGCCCCAGGACAACGGTATGACCGACCCCTGCGCGCAGTCTAGCGGCTGAATCGACGGTGGCTGTCACAGTCAGTCAGACGCAGGTGCGCAGCATCCTCACACGAACCAGTGGCTTTTTGCGCACCGTGTGCTCGCATTCGCTGCAACCCTACCAAGGCTGCTCCTTTGGTTCGGCCTTGTGCGGCATCGGTTGCTACGTACGCCACAACGGCCTGCTCACCCGGGGACGGGCGTGGGGTTCATTTCTCGAAGTACGCACGAATGCCGCCGACGCCTATCAGAGACAGGTGGTTGTGGAACGTCGCTGGGCTCGGCGCAACGGGCATTTCTCCATCTTCCTGTCCAGCTCAACGGATCCTTTCGTGCCGCAGGAGAAGAAGTATGGCGTCACGGCCGCCATCCTTGCGGCGATGTGTGACATGCCTCCTGACGAACTGATCCTGCAGACACACAGTCACACGATTGCCCAATACGTGGATCGCCTGACGACACTGGCTGCGGTCTGCAACCTGCGGGTACACATATCCATCGAGAGTGATCGCGACACACTGCCCGGTCTGCCGGCGCCGGCAAGCTCCGTGGATCGGCGCTTTGCAGCTGCGGCCCTGCTGCGTGCCGCCGGCATTCGTGTCGTCATTACCTCAGCGCCGCTGTTGCCGATTGCCGATCCAGAAGCGTTTTTCGGCCGTATCGCGGCACATGCAGATGCCGTCGTTATCGATCACTTCATCGGCGGCGACGGCTCAAGCAAAGGCAGCCGCACACGGCGAACTAGCTTACCCCAGGCTATGGCCAGCGTCGACGCTGCGTGCACGGATCTCGCCTATCGCGACCGGATGGTCGACATTGCCCGACGCCATTTGCCTGGACGTGTCGGCGTCAGCGTTGACGGATTCGCCGGCCGTTTCCTCTTACCCTGAGGCCATGGGATGCACCAGCAACTGTCACGACGACTGCTCGGCAGAACGACGACCCGCAAGGCCTGGTTGCAGGTTCTGAATGGCGCCCTGCCCCGCTTGGATGGCGTCACGACGCCGGCCCGCTGGAAACAACGAGCCACACAGGTGCGGGCAGATCTGCTCGAGCTCTTTTTTCAGGGGCACCCGCAAGGGCTGCTGGAGCAGAGGCCACGCGTGCAATGGTTGGGTGTCATTGAGGCAGGACCCGGGTATCGCATTCGTAAACTGCGCTACGAAGGCTACCCTGGGCTGTGGGTTCCGGCCCTGCTCTACGAGCCGACGATCCTGCGAGGCAAGGTCCCCGCCGTGCTCAACCCGAATGGGCATCACGCCGGCGGCAAGGCGATGGACTACAAACAGGCGCGTTGCATCAATCTTGCCAAGCGTGGTATGCTGGCGCTGAACACGGAGTTTATCGGTATGGGTGAATTGCGCGCTGACGTCGATCACGCGCGCATCGCCCTGCTCGATGTATGCGGTGTTGCCGGCATCGGCGTTTTCTATCTGCTGATGAAGCGCGCGTTGGACGTGCTGCTGGCCCATCGTCATGCCGATGCTGAACGTATCGCCATGACGGGGCTCTCCGGTGGCGGCTGGCAAACGGGGCTGCTCGCCGCTGTGGATGAGCGTATCAAGGTTGTCGTACCTGTCGCCGGTTTCTCCGCCATGTGGCAGCGTCGCAATTGTCCGCAGGACATCGGTGATCTGGAGCAGTGTCCGGCGGACATGTGCACCATCGCTGACTACGATGTGCTGGCCGCCATGTTTGCGCCCAGACCGACGCTGATGATCTACAACCGTTCTGACGATTGCTGTTTCCAGACGAAACGGGCCCGCCTGTCCATCTATCGCCCGGCGCGAAAGATTTTCGAACTGCTGGGTGCTGGTGAACAACTGGAACTGTACGACAATGTCGATCCGGGTACCCACAACTACGAACGCGACAACCGCTGCCAGCTGTATCGTTTCCTGAACAAGCACTTCGGTCTGGATACATCGACCGATGATCTGCCTTTTGTCGACGAGTTGCGGACCGAAGCCGAACTGAATGTCGGCCTGCCGGCGGACAATGCGACGCTGCATTCGTTGGCATTGGAGCAGTTGCACAACATTCGGCGCAGTCGCTCTCGACGCCGATCCCTGGCGCCGGCTGCAGCCCGCAAGCGCCTGCAGAAACTGCTGCGGCTGCCACGCTACGCGGCCGTAACCGCAGCGGCCAGAGGTGCTGCCGTGCTACGCCAGGGCAGCAGCGTCCAGCAGCATGTACTCACCGTGGGCCCCTGGATGATTGCCGCCACCACCTGCACACCTGCCGCTGGAGCCCGGGGCGGCACGGAGATCTTCATCAGCGATGGCGGGCGGGCAACGGGCGGCCTTGCCGGTCTGCGGGATGGGCGGCGAGTGATTTCTGTGGATCTGTTTGGCACCGGAGAAGCAGCAACAACGTTTCAGGAACCGATGCTGCTGGCCTGCGCCGGTGAGCGGCCGCTCGGCATCCTCACGGCGCAGTTGCTTGCGGTGGCGGCCTGGGCCTGCAGTCGGCACCGGAGTGCCAGCGTGCACCTGCGCGCCAATGGCCGTTCCATGCCCGTCGTGGCCCAACTGGCAACAGCCTTACGCCCACATCGGTTCACCAGTCTGACGACGTACGGCGCCCTCGACTCGCTGGATCGACTGATTGATCTGCCGGTGGGCTACACGTCCCACCCGGAGCTCTTCTGCCCCGGGCTGCTCGCCGAATTCGACGTGCCCGACCTGCAACGCCTGTCGGCGCCCATGCCCCTCATCGACGCAGCCCGTGGCCCGTTGCGCTGAAGCGGTAGCCCGGAATCAGGGGTCACGGTATTGCACGTGGCCCGCCCTGCGTCCTCGACACCGCTACGAGTAGATCTCGCGCAGTCGTCGGGCTGCCTCAGCCTGGTTGCGCAACTTCTGGTAGACCTCATCGAGATCGACACGGGCGGCAGACCCGGGGGCAAAGCCGCAGTCCGGATTCAACACGATGCGCTCGGCGCCAACAATTTCGACAGCTTTCTCAACGCGCTCGACGATGGTCTGGGCATCATCAACTTCTCCGGGATGCACACTGACGCACCCCAGGCCGATCTCAATGTGGTCGGGCAACCGTTCGAGAACGTCGACGTCGCCGGAACCTGGGCTGGTGAACTCGAGAGTCAGATGGTCCACGTCCAGGCGGGAGAGATCATTGACGATGTGGTCGTAACTGCCGGAATGGTAGGCCTCGCCACGAACCCGGGCTCCAGCTCGGCGACACAGATGTACAGCGCGCACGACCTGGTCTCCGACATCGGCGAGCACTTCGTTGTCCATGTCAGCGGAGAACTCCGCCTCGGCATCGGCACCATCCCATTCGTCGTCGTACTGGGCGCGAAATTCGGGATCGACCAGCAGGCACAGGTGCGGATCGTCAACCTGGATCATATCCGCCCCGGCCTGTGCCACCAGCGCCGCCTCCTGACGCAGCAACGGCGCCACAGCTTCAGCAAAAGCCATTGGCGTCTCATAGACGCCGGAGGATCGTTCGGCGTCCCACATGCGCTCGGCCAGCAGGGCGGGCGACGGCAACGTTGCCTTGATCAGGCGATCCGTCCGCGAGCGGACAAAGGCGACTTCAGCGGCAATCACCCCGGATGCCTTGGACGAGACCTCACCGGTGACGACGGTCCATGGCCGACCATCCTCTGCGTAGCCAAGCTCGAAGCCGTGGGCCATCTCCGCGATGATGCCGATATAGGAAGCCCGCCGCCATTCGCCGTCGGAAATCACGTCGATGCCGGCTGCCTCCTGGACACTGATGGCAAAGGCGACACCTGCATCGAGGCGGCCCTCCCAGCCCTGTTCCCGCCAGCCATCAACGACGATCTCGCGCACGTAATCGGGGCGCGGCAGGGAGCCGACAATGGCTGTGGGGAAGAGCAATCCGCTGCGCTCTACGAGGCTTGGCATGTTATACCTGCTTTCACACCTTGGGCTCAATGAAGGGAATTGACCTGTAAGCTACACAGCCACGGATGCATACGCCCACAAACGGCAAGCGGTCAGAGCCTGCCGAACCTGTCCGGCCAGAGTTGATTGGCCTGAGCAAAGTCCTCTTCCGTATCGATCTCCATGTACTGCCCGTCGGTGGTCACCATGTGGAATGCCAGACCGGCAGCCAGCATCTCTTCATAGAGATGGATGAGATACGCCTTGCGGAAAGGGGTCCCGCCCTTCCATTGCTTGCCATCGTGTAGCTGGCATGCCTTGTGGTAGGCCGTGCGCAGGGACCGGGCCCCGGCAGCAGAGAAGCGCGCGACACCGATGTATTCGCCATGTGCTTGTGCCGCGTCAATGCTACGATTCACCTGCAGGATCTGATCGCCGGAGGCGATGACCTTTTCGGCATCATCCTCGGGGTGCTGACTGCGCCCGGCGTAGCGGGAACGCCAGTCCGTATCGACGCAGAGCACGCGATCGGCCGGGTGGTCGATGGCTCGGCGCACGACATCCTGTCGATAGAGGATGTCGGCATACGTGACGACAAAGCCGTCATCCATGCAGTCTTCGGCGCACATCAACGACGCCAGAATGTTGGTCTGTGACCACTCGGAGTTGTGGCGGAAGGTCAACTGTGGATAGTCGCGCTGCACCTGGTCGATGCGATAGCCGCCGATGAAGACGATGTCTTCGACGCCTGCTTGCCGCAGAGCCGCCAGCAGCCAGTCCAGGATCCGATGGTCGCCGATCGGCGCGTAGGGCTTTGGTTGGTCATCGGTGAGGGCCTTGAGGCGACTGCCTCTGCCGGCACCGAGAATGATCGCTCGCATGGCGCTGGAGTATAGCTGCCCATGAAGGATGGAGCCACCTCTCGCGGATCCGGAATCTACGGTATCGCGCCTGGGCCGCCTCGAAGGGGAGCGGGTTTTCACCCACCAGACACGGACCGCCCAGGGCGTCGAGTTGCCCCGACCTGACCGGAATCGGACTCTCTGGTTATGTTGCTGATGCGGCTGCTGGCAATCTTGGCTTCGATGATTTCGTCTGCAAGCCGATACGCGTCGCCCAGTTGCGTAACACTGTAGACAGTTGCATAACAGCGTAAAGACACACCTCGAAAAGACGGTCTGAGTCGGCATGGAACCTCGCGTCAGCTTCATCACCCTCGGAGTCACGGAGCTGACACGGGCGACGCGCTTCTACTGCGACGTCCTCGACTTTGACCTGTTGCCCTCCTCCGCGGCGGATGTCTCTTTTTTTGCCCTGGGGGACCTGCGGCTGGCTCTCTACCCCCGGCAGTTGCTGGCAGCGGTCGCCGGCGTGGACAACGTTCCGGACAGCGGGGCTGGCGTCGCCGCCGGCCCAACCTTTGCCCTGTCCCACAATGTAGATTCTGCTGCGGCTGTCGATGCACTGCTGGCACATGTGCAGCAGCACGCCGGCCCGTACGGTTGTCGTCTGACACGCGCCGGGGCGGCAACTGCATGGGGCGGCTATATGGGCTATTTTGCTGACCCGGATGGTTTCCTCTGGGAGGTCGTCTGGAATCCCGCCTATGACGGACGCCCTGACCGACGAGCCCTGCCGTTTGCGGGCGGTGAAAGGTGATCGCGCTGGCGGGGACGGCGGCCCGCCGGTTTCTTGATCGGACGAACGATCTCGAGGCCAAGCCCTTGCAACTGTTGATGGCCAGAGCGATGAACAACTTCCAACGCGGCAACGAAAGGCCAAGCAAGTGAAGATCACCGATATCCGCCTGCTGCCACTCACGGGCGCCACCATGGACGGCGGTTGGGACCAGGGCTTCGAGTCCGCAGAAAACCTCCATACCCTCGTGGAAGTCATCACCGACGAGGGCGTCACCGGCCTCGGCTCGGTCTACACGTCGGCCACGTCATGTGCGGGAGCTCTCGGCATTCTACTGCCCCTGTTGCTGGGGGAGTCGGCCATCGAACCCTCCCGGGTCAGTGAAAACCTGCATCAGTCCACCTTCTGGCAGGGCCGCGGTGGCGCCATGACCCACTTCATTTCCGGTATCGACATTGCCCTGTGGGACATTTTCGGCAAGGTCACGGGACAGCCGATCTCACGACTGCTCGGGGGGCGCTACCGCGACCGTATCAAACCGTACGGCTCGTTGCTGATGGCAGATCCCGATGTGCTGATTCCACGGCTCGAGGAGGCCGTGCAGCGCGGTTTCCGTGCGATCAAGATGGGCTGGGGCCCCTTCGGTCGTCAGTCCCGTGAGAAAGACGAACTCATCGTCCGCGTCGCTCGCGAGACCGTCGGGCCGGATGTCGAGCTCATGGTCGACGCCGGGGGCTCCGACCGCTACTGGCCCCACGGCTACAAGTGGGCGCTGACGACGGCGGATATGCTCGTGGATTACGACATCACCTGGTTCGAGGAAGCTCTGCGCCCGGATGATCTGGCCGGCTACATAAAGCTCACCGAAAATGCCCGCTTGCCGATTGCCAGTTGTGAGGTCCTCACACGGCGGCAGGCCTTCATGCCCTGGATCGAGCAGCGCGCCGTCGACTATATCCAGCCCGATGTGACCAAGGTGGGCGGCCTGACGGAAGAGTACCGCATCGCCATGCACGCCTACGATCATGCCATCCTTTTCGTCCCCCACGGATGGAACACCGCCGTCGGCCTGGCAGCCGACCTGCAGCTGGTGGCCGCCGTGCCCACGGCACGCTGGGTGGAGTATATCACGCCCGCCCCCTACATTGAAGATCTCGTAGAACAGCCTTTCTCCCTGGACGAGGAAGGCTGTTTGTCGATTCCGGACGCGCCCGGCCTCGGGTTGACGTGGAATGCCGAGGGCGTCAGGCGCTTCTCCGGGATGGATCTGACTCCGTCCGACCTGTAGGGACTTCGCATATGCCTGAGACCATCCCCCTCGCCATTGTCGGCTGCGGTGGCATGGGCCACCGTCACATGTATGGCCTGGCCGAACTCACACGCGCCGGACTTTCACCCTTCACCCTGGTCGGCGCCTGCGATCCAGATGAAGGCAATGCCAACACCCTCGCCGATGAGGCCGCGGACCTGCTCGGGCAGCGCCCCGTGGTTGCCGGCTCCCTCGAGGCGCTGGCAGCGGCTACCGACGTTGCCGCCATCGATCTGACGACGACCCCCCGTTACCACCATACCGTCGCCGTCGAAGCCTTCGAGCGCGGCTGGCACGTGATGAGCGAAAAGCCTCTGGGCCTGACGGCCCGGGCCTGCGCACTCATGGTGCAGTCTGCCGCACAACATGGCAAAGTGTTGTCCACCGCCGAAAACTACCGCCGCGATCCGATCAACCGTCTCGGCAAGGCTCTGCTCGACGCCGGCGTCATCGGCGATCCCCGGCTCATGCTGCACCATACCATGGGTGGCGCCGATGGCATGTTGATCTCGGTGTGGCGCCATCAGAAGGATGGCAGCGGCGTGCTGCTGGATGTGGGCGTGCACTTTGCCGATATCCTCGAGTTCTACCTGGGGCCGGCGGCCACAGTTTTTGCCCAGACTCGATTGCACGAAAAAACACGCCGGAACCCCAATGCGGGCAAAGCAGCCACCAAAGGCGGCGGCATCTACGAGCGCTGGCAGAAGGACATGCCCGCCGAGTTCGCCGCCACCGCCGATGACGCCGCGTATTCGACCATGCTCTTTGAGTCCGGTGCCGTAGTCTCCTACATCGAGGATCACGCCTCCCGCGGCGAGGGCATGTGGAAACGTGCCATCTTCGGTAGCGGCGGCTCCATGGACCTGCCGGGCGATCGCAGTGGCCGCCGCCTGACTGTGCATCTGCCCGGGCAGGAGGCACAGAACGGTGCCGCGCTGCTTGAGCTTGTTCCCGAGTTCCATCTGGATGAAGCGACGGCTGCCCTCTTCGGCGGGGATCGTCTTTTTGACTACAGCTTCGAATTCACCGAGACGGACCGCAAGCTGATTGCTGTCGAGTATGCCGACTTCGGCCTCGCCATCCAGGGCAACGCCGGCCGCCCGGAGGTCGACGGCGCCCAGGGCGCGCGATCGGTTGCCATCGCCTACGCGTGGATGGAGTCGCAGGTCGCCGGCCGCGCCGTCACGGTGGATGAGGTGCTCAACGATCAGACGAACGCGTATCAGGCTGAAATCAACGACAGTCTGGGCCTGTAGGCACGCATGCCTGCCATCCTCTGTCCCAGTTGTCACAAGCTGATCAGTGACGACGTGCCTCGCTGCCCGCACTGCGGCCAAATGCGCCCGGGGATGTTCGGCCTGGCCAGTCGCTTCCGGCAATTGGGGCTGACCCTCGACTTTCCCCACATCATCACCGTGTTCTGCGGCGCCCTCTACGTGCTCTGCCTGGCACTGGATCCGGAGGCGATTCTGCATCCGCGGGGCATGATGGACATTCTCTCGCCCAGCAGCACAGCCTCGTTCCACGTCGGGGCGGCGGGCACGATCCCCGTTTACCGCTACGGCCGCTGGTGGACGGTGATCACTGCCATTTACCTGCATGGCAGCCTGCTGCACATCATTTTCAACATGATGTGGGTGCGCCAGCTGGCACCCGTTGTGGAAGAACTCTTCGGTCCCTATCGGCTGTTCGTAATCTTTACCGTCTCCGGCGCCGTCGGCTTCATCGCCTCATCCATGATGGGTTCATCGCTGACCCTGGGTGCCTCCGGCTCCATTTTCGGGCTACTGGCGGCAGCCATCGTCTATGGGCGACGTGTGGGCTCGGGCATGTTCACACGCCAGTTCCTCCAGTGGGCGCTGATCATGTTCGTCTTCGGCCTCATCATGCCCGGCATCGACAACTGGGCCCACGGTGGTGGCTTTGTTGGTGGGTATGCCACCGCGTGGTTCTTCAGCCGCACGCCAAATGACCGCGAAGGAATCAGCGCCTACGGGCTGGCTGCCGCCTGCGCTGTGGCGACCGTTCTGGCTTTTGTGCTGCAGCTGTTTTCGGCCTTCAGCTGACGGCGTGATCGGCGGCGAAATCGACGGCGTCTGAACCCCGTGCCCGCAGGCCCTCAGAGCAGAACGTGGATCTCGCCGTTCTCGATACGCACGGGAAAGCTCTGCACCTGGCGGTCGGCGTGTGTCAGACAGGCGCCTGTCGTCACATCAAACTGCCAGCCATGCAACGGGCAGGTAATCGTCGCGCCACGAAGGATGCCACAGCCAAGCTCGGCGCCCTGATGCAGACAGGTGTTGTCCGTGGCATGGAACGTGCCGTCCACATTGTAGATTGCCACCGAGCGATCGGCGGTGGCAACAACCGTTGCCGTTCCCGGGGCGAGGTCCCGGACGTGGGCCATGGCCAGCCATTGTGGCGACGGCTTTGGCACCGCCGTTTCTGGCACCGGCTCAAGGTCGAGGGAACGCAGCACCTGCACGGCATCAATGACGTTCGTCAACCCT
>CALFPI010000647.1 GCA_937919035.1 uncultured Gemmatimonadaceae bacterium | reverse complement strand
TCGTAGCCCCATTGGCCCTGCCGCGTCTGGCCAGACATCATCCCTTGCAGGGACGAGACCATCAACGCCCCCGCAATCGCATTGCTTGTCACCACCGACGCCTCAACCTGCTGTGCACAAGGTCTGGGCTCCGCCTCGCGCTGCACCAGACGATCAATCCCCATTGAACACTGTAAACACGCCGTGACCCCCGGCACATAGCTGTAACACGAGCCGCCATCTGCCGAGGTCCCCCCGTTCAGCAAGGGCTGCGTCCGCGCCCGTGCCAGATCGTTGAGAAACCCCCGCACTTGAAAGCTGTCCGGACACGCAACCAGGATGCTCCTGGCATCCACATGCTGGTACGTGTTCGCATCCACTCGCATGCCATAGCCACACCACTTCGTCCGCGGGAACAGCTTCTGCAAGTGTTGCACCAGCATCGGCGCCTTCGGTTTGCCCACGGCGCCAAAAAACAGGATCTGCCGGTTCAGGTTGGTCGCGTCCACAACATCGTCGTCAAATAGATGGATCTGCTTCCGACGAATACCTGCCATACCACAGGCCAGTCCGAACCAGGTCCCGAGGGCGCCAGCACCAACAACCGACACGTCGCCCTGGCAGAGGCGGGCATCTCGCAGGCGCTGCCCGGTATCCCCTGACAGCTTAGCGGACACGAACAATTGGCGTGATTCGGTTCGTCCCGCCTCGGTCGGCAACGGCAGGATCGCCTTGCGTGCCTCCTCCACCAGCAGCCCGGCCATGATCTGCCCCACCACAGGCGACTCTTGCAGATGAGAGAGTCGATCGGTCACCTGGTCAGCCTGCGGCGCCCCCCAGAATCCGAGCCCGCCGGCAGCCCACCCGCAACTGATCGGCAAGCCCTCATCCGCCAACTGGGCGGCGGTTCGCAGAATGGCTCGCCTTGCATCGGCAACGATGACCACATCGGGCGACAGGCGAGCGATCATGCGGGCGTCCAGATCTCGCTCGGCCGGATACAGGCGCACATCCGGATTGACGCGGCTCAGAAAATCACACCACGCCTTTTTGGAACCCTGGACGATTCGGGCAAGACCGACCTCATCCTCCTTCGCGCGGCGTTTCCCGACGATCACAATGCGGCCGAAGCCCATGGCTGTCGCCATGAGCGCCGTGAGAAAACCCGTCCAGCCCGACCCGGCGATGAGCAGCGTTGCCCGATTCAGCACCGACTGATCCCAACCGCCGATGATCTGCTGTCGTGCATAGCGGTCCATTACGCGTGGCTCGCGACGTGATCGCGCCCCTTGTTGTACCGATAGACCGGCAACCGTCGACGCTTCACTTCTGCCTTGTGCAGCACCGGACGGCCCGTGCCCTCAATCGGATGGACACCGGCACTTTGCGGCAGATACCCGGCGCACAGGGTCAGCCGCGCCCCCTCGAGGTGGAGCAGCAGTGCCTCCTCCAAGGGTCGCTTTGACAACTCGGCGAAGTACTCCTGCGGGCGCGGCATGCAGATGAAACCGCCGCCGTAAACGAACATGTGGGGATACGGGTGCAGCACCCTGGCGCTCTGCGAGTGCACGACGGCACTTGCCTTCAACCCGTTGACCTCGATGCCGACCTCTGCGCCACCGAAATAGAACAGCCGACCGTCGAGTGCCTCGATCACGTAGGGTGGTTGATACTGGGAGACGAAGTACCGCCCCCTGGGCGTGCGATGCACAGCGTACCCACCAATGCGGTAAATGGCCGTCCGGGCGGATGGTCCGGATACCCCGGATATGGACTCACGCAGGGCCAGTCGCAACTGGTTGTCGTACCGAGATACCGCCATGTTTGCGGGCAGAGCGTCCAGCACCAGCATCATCTGGCCGTCGATCACAAGCGTATCCCGATTGCCGGGCGAACCGGCGAAGGGCACCAGCGACAGCCAGCGATCACTGAGAAAGGCGAAGCGTGATTCCCACGTCGGCAACGGCATACCCGGAACGTCACCAGTGTCGTCCTCCGGATCGGCCTGTGCGACCTGTTCGTTGAGGACGCATCCGGCCACCTGTTCGAGGCACGGAATCAGGCGCTCGTGCACGAAGGTGTCGATGGCTGAGGCCGCGACGGCAGGCTTGAATCCCGAGAGTTGGTCCAGATCGCATGGTTGCCCCACTTCTTCTGCCGACCATTGGAGCAGACTGGGGAGATGACTCTGCAAGTGGGCCCGCAGCAGCGTATCCAGGCGTCCCTGCGGGACCATGCTACGCTTGCTGCCACGCCAGCAAAGAACCCTGGCACCTTCGCCGACCGCCGGACCGTTGGCGCCGGTGTGCAGGCTCCCCTCGGTGACCAGAGCATCCTGCCCCGCCGTCAGACCAAAGAGATCGGCGACGGTGATCGGGAAGCAGGGCTCCAACCGTGTCGCTCGGCGCGCCGCCACGGCCTGTTCCCTCGCCGTTTGTCCGTGGTGCGCGGCAGTGGCTGCGACGGGCCGCCGCCGATTGGCATCGAGGGCACGCGCCATCGGCCCACGCATGAGACGCTGATAGTGCGCAGCGGCGATCGCCGCATCCCGCTCGCGATGGATGCGACGCACTGTGGGGCCCGCGTTCACGGCGCCTGCCTCTCAACCGCCCGCGTGTGCTTGACTGACCGTGATCTCGACCTGCTGTGCACTCTGCGGCAGCAGCTCCCGCAGCGGCATGTCGGGCGTTGCCGTCTGCACGTCCTCGCCGGAGCGGACCTCGATCACGCAATTGGGGTCGCCAAGGGCCCGGCGAATCTGGCCGACGATGTGGGGATCTTCCGTGCCCTTGAGCAAGCGCTCGATATGCTCGCCCACTGTGCCTGTGGTTCCTTCCTCCAGGACTTCGACCGTCGTCGCCTGCTGAATACCGTAGCGCAGAGCCGCTTGGAACATGGTGTCTTGCCTCCGTTGAGGTAACAAGGGCGGACCGGGCCATCCGGACACACCCGACGAATGCGACAACGGTATGACAAGAGTTGACTCAATGTCAACAGAAACGATGACATAAGTGTGAATAAATCTGTTGACCTGTCGATCAACAGCAAGGTAGATTCGCAGGGGCCGCAGACAGACTCACAGAGGGACTTGCTTATGATCCGGTTCAGGCTCAAGGAGTTGATGGACAGGCCGGGAGCGCCTTCCCAGGCGGAGTTGGCCCGCAAGGTCGGCGTGCCGAGGCAGCAGGTGAACCGCCTGGTCCATGGCGATATCGAGCGCATTGACCTGAAGACCCTCGACCGATTGTACGTGGCCCTGGGGTGTCGGAGCGTCGAGGATCTGCTCAGCTACACGCAGGACCGTCCCGATCTCAAGACCTTCCGCGAACGCTTCATAGGGGAGCTCGTCGGCCTGACACTCTCCTCCGTGCAGGGCGACGGCAAAGCCATCTACACCGATCCCACGGTCCGCGAGGCGGCGGAGAGCTTCTTCGATGAGCACATTGCGCGTGACGTCGCCTCCAGCAGCCTGCTCGCCAGTCTGCATGCGCGCCTGATGCAGGAGATGAAATCCTTCGTGCAGCGACATGGTGCCGCAGACGATCCCCAGCAGACCCAGTCGCAAAAGCTGGAAGAGTTGGTCCGACAAATTCCTCTTGCGAACAGTCAGCCAGCGCCATAGGCTTGCGCCAAGCAGTACTTCTGTCTGCGGTCTGAGTCGGGTGACACAGCATGTCCTTCACATCCCCCAATCACGCCCGGGCCCTGTTCTGGGGGCTCTTCGCAACGTGGCTTTACGCTGCCTCCGTGGTGTGGTACGCCGTGATTACCTCACACCGACTCGATCCACTCTCTCTGGGCCTGGGTTCGATCAGTCTGGGTATGCTCGTCTACGGCACCGCCGTCGTGCATCGCGCCTTTGCCATCAACGCCCTTCCCTTCGGTGCCACGGCCTTTGGCCTGTTCGGTGACCCGCCCGCGGCAGTAATGGCCATCGTGCAGATCGGCAGTTCCGCTGTGCTGGTCCTGTCGAGTCTCGTCATTGCGTGGGTGGTGTACCACGCGCAGGAGAGCAGGCGTCGATTGGCCGCAGTCTGCCACTGGCTTTCGCACTGGGCTTACCGATTCTGCTGTACGAGTTGGGGCGCCGCCTGCTGGGGATCGATTTCTTCGACGACATCGCGTCTGCCATCTTCCGGCTTGCCGTGCGCTAGGGCGTTGGTTTGCTGCGTGGCTCGTGAGGAGCGGATTTCCTCGGTTGGCACGCGCCGTCCTGCGGCGTTCCAGTGACCTCGAACACTCGCCGAAAATTCGCCGTGGGATGATGAACCTGTCCTTGCGGGGTAACAAGAGATCCATCAGCACCGCCCGGCCCGGAACGAGCACGCAGGTCTGGCTGCTGGCCCCTCAGTAGATTACTGACAGCTTGTGCTCCACGATGCGCGGGTTATCTCCTGATTGGATCGACATGATCCCCTCGATGACCTTCTGGTGTTTCGTCTTGTACTCGTGTTCCAGGGACGCCAACCAGGTCTTCAGGATATCCATGATCAGGTCGGGTTCGGTGCCATCAACTGCCAGCCGAACTGCGTCCTGCATGAAGGGGTCCCCCATCTTGCCAGCCAGGGCTTCGAGCGCGAGAATCCCCTCAGCGCGAGCAACTTCCGCCAGGTTCCTGAAAATCTCATTGATGTCCTCATTCGACATCTCGTCGAGTCGCCTGGCGACATCCGTCCGCAGGCGACGCTTCATGTCCGCGTATTGCTTGCCGGGCTTCTTCCACGCCCCGGGCTTCGCCTTGGACTGCGGCGGCCAGGTGATGTGTCCCTGCTCGACGAGTTGCATCACCTGCTGGACGATACGCACCTGCACCTCCTCGATCGCCCCCTTCTTGGTGCGGGACACTTGGGCCATCTCCTCCCGGATGAAGGTCCGCACCCGCTCCGACATGTTGCTCAGAAACTTCTGGCGCACAGTCTCGCTGGCTCCTGCCAACCCCAGGACCAGATCCTTCTGGTCGGTCACACGCATCAGGATCTGAACTTCGCGGTCCGTGAGTTGTGTCAGCTCCTCGAATGTGGGCTTGTCCATAATTATCGCCTTCCAGACTGGGATTGTTGGCTTGCATCAGCCGGTATGGAACAACGCTCTCAACTCTCCACCTTCGTCACCACGCACGTCATGTCACCTTCTCCGAGTAGTCACCGATCCGCACAATGAAAGTCGTTCCCTCACCAACCCCACTGGTGGCGCTGATCGTCCCACCCAGTAATTCGACCGTCTTCTTGGCGATGGCCAGCCCCAGTCCGGTGCCTTCTGTCTGCTCGCCACCTTGGCGCTCGACCTGCCGGAACTCATCGAAGATGTGCGGCAAGTCTTCAGATGGGATGCCGACGCCGGTGTCAGCAATGGACAACTCGGCATCGCCATCGACACTGATCAGGGATAGAGTGATCGCGCCTGAGTCGGTGAACTTCGTCGCGTTGCCGAGCAGGTTCATGACCACCTGACGC
>CALFPI010000646.1 GCA_937919035.1 uncultured Gemmatimonadaceae bacterium | reverse complement strand
GGCCCACAGGAGGATCCAGATGAACCCACTCACCCTGATCGCGGCGCCCGTTGCTGTCGGCCTGGCCTTGTGGTCGAAGGCGGCCCCCGAAGCCGTGCCGTTCCCGACGTCTACGCAGGTGTTGGCACCGGACAGGGAGGCTCCGTCTGAGCTGCCAGCCCCGCAGGTTGGCATGCCCATCATTGTGCCGGCCACACAGGGACTGACCATGCCGGTCATGCGTTCTCGCGGGAACTTCTATATGCCGCTGATCAGACCCGATGCAGCGACGGTTCTGCCGCCCGAACGGACAGTACCCGGCAGCGCTGCTGCAGATACCGTCGCGCCTGCGCCCGAGTAGCCCGATTTGCTGGTGGAACGCGGTGAGTGAGTTAATCTCCTGGAGCGATGTGGTCGGCAACCCCTGATGCAGTCGTCAATCCACGGCAGCCGAACATGCCCTGATGGGTGTCGCTCACAGCGAGAAAACGCATCTCGTAGATGGCGCCCCCGTCGACGACCTGGAAGCTGAGGTTGTCGATGGCGGCATCCGCGGCGAAGGAGATGTCCCACCAGCCGCTGGAGTCTGCCGGCACCACATCCTGGCGGCCGTAGATTGCAGTCTCCGGCCCTTCGCGATCGCCACGAGCACTGAAGCCGCCCCCCAAGTAACCGAAAACTCGGTACCGACTCACACCCGTGACATAGACCCGTATCTGAGCCAGGCGTACGGAATCGGGCCAGGAGACGGCGACCATACCGACACCTTCCCAGCCCAAAGCGCCGGCTGACGGGTCATCCTCGGGCGTGTGTCCATCGGTGAGACGAGCCACGTCTCCCGTATGAATGTTGCGGATGGTAGCTCTGGTCACAGCATCGGCGGTGATGTCCTTGAGGCCAACCTGCCCGGGCCCGACGGCGCCGAGGGTAAGGGCCGCCGTCAGCACGGCGCCGATCCTGCCGCCGGCCAACGTCAACTCCGCCAGTCTTCGAGCCACCGGTATTTCTCCGGCAGATAGCCGCCATCGGTTTTGTCGGCGGCATCGTTGTAGATCTCGAGGTATTGCCCCTGCGGAGCCGACAACGGACCCCCAAAAACGGCGGACACGTTCTGTTCCACTTCGGCGACCGAATTCATCGCCGGCACGGTACAGGCGATGTCAGGGGTCTGCAGAATGAACTGCAGCGCCGCCTGCGGCAGACTGACGCCCGCCGCCTGCAGTGGCTGCAACCTGGGATCGTCGGCTGCCAACCGCAGCAGGCTGCCACCGGCGAATGGTTTCATGGCGATCAGTCCGACACGGCTTTCTCGTACGGCGGCAGCAAAACCGGGGTCCTGGCATGGGACGGAAGTGCAGTCGCGGAACCCGGCGACCTGTTCGGATGCGTCTTCCGGCAACGCCGCCGCGTCCAGAGTCAGCGCACGGTGTCGGAAGTTGTAGGGAAACATGATGTAATCCAGCTCGGGGTAAGATTGCAGCAGTCCCAGGAAAGCCGCTTGATCGTGGGCCGAAACGCCGATGGCTCTGATCTTACCCATTTCCTTGGCGCGCTGCAGTGTGGCCAGCTGCGCCTCCGTCCTGCGGCGGCCGGCGTCATCGGTGCCATCTGCAAGGATCCGGTACAGATCGATTGTGTCGGTCCCGAAGACACTCAGGCTATGTTCCAGCTCAGCCATGGTCCTGTCTTGCGGCCAGACTGATACAAGCGACAGGACAACGCTGTCACGATGAGGCGCCAGCAGTTTGCTCATGGGCGCAAACTGGTGGTATGAGTGATCATACACGTCGAATAGATTGATACCCAACTCCAGGCCGCGATGGATCTGCGCGGCGCGAACTGCGGGATCGGCCAGGTTCTCCGGGTTCAGGTGAGAGCCGAAGCCGATTTCTGAAACCGAGATCCCGGTCTGGCCCAGGAGCCGGTACTTCATGCTGCCGGTGTCGCTGGCGACGGCTGCACTGGAACGCAGCAGCGCCCCCGCACCGACGGCGACAGCCGCTGCTCTGGGGAAAAACTGACGTCGGGTGAGCGAACCCGTGGGTTCGTCCTCCCGGGCCGGTGTTGAGGTCATGCTGACTCCCTGCTGTGTGGATGTCGCTGCCGCCGTGGGGCCAGCCGCGTTCAGACTCGGTAGACCTGCGCCGCATTGTTGCCAATTATAAGCGCGCGCTCCTGCTCGCCGAGATCGGCGGCACTGTGCACGATTTCCAGTGCCTGTCGGTAGGTCAGGTGCCAGCCGACAGGAGGCCAGTCTGAACCCCAGAGGATGCGATCGGCGCCCAGCCCGTGTACCAGCTGCCGCAGGAAACCCAAGGCTCTGGCGTCCTGCAGGTCCCACGCCGCGGCGGCGCAGGCATAAAAGCCTGATGCCTTGACGAACAAGTTGGGATACGCGGCGCCGAGCAGCAGTCCGCCGTAGTTGCTGTCGCCCGCCGCCAGGCCCCCCGGCAGGCCCAGATGGTTGAGTACGAAACGGATGTCCCCATACCTCTGGCACAATTCCAGCACAACCGGATAGTCCTCAGGGGTGATCTGCAGGTTGCAGACCAGATCGTTGGCGCGATAGGCCTCCCACAGCGGTTCTTTGTCCGTCGCCGTCAGCCATGCCAATCCCGGTTTTTGGGGGTAGTAGCTGATACCTGCGGCACCGTGGAGTTCGCGCGCCCCCGCCACCTGCGCCGTTGCGTCCGCCTCGTGCAGGCGCACGTCGGTGAGTGTTGCCAGTCGGTCCGGATGCTGACGTGCCAGACTCGCACAGTGTTCGTTGTTGTCGGGTGTCCGCGGTGATACATAGGGGAGCATGATGGCTTTGTCGACACCATTGGCGTCCATCAGCCGCAGCAGTTGGCCGTGCTGACCCATGGTGGCGAAGGGTCCGAGGGGCCCGGCTTCATCCAGGACGTGAACGTGGGCGTCAATCCGACGCCCGGCAGGGGCCGGCTCGGCCTCCGCCGGTGACATGGCCGCTGCCGAGGGCAGGATGCGGCTGGTGCCAGTCGCAACCGTTGCTGCCAGGCTGCGATGCAGGAAAGCGCGTCGTTTCATATCGGACTCCGGGAACCGCGGCGGGAGGCAGCACAACAACGACCACATGTCTCCGCTCAGACTCGCGGAGGAACTCCAGTGGACGCGCAAGGTACTGTCGGCCTGTGGACCTAGCAACGGCCGAGGGGAGCCAGGCCCGGGTGCAACTCGCTCACTGCCGGTAGCTGTCTCGGTGTTCTTCTGCCGGGTCATAGAGCAGGTGCTCGAGGTCGTTATGCTGATCGCTGAGCACGCGACCCGGTCCGAGCCGGTTGCGCAGGGCGGCACCGTCAAGCAGTACCCGTGAGCTGAGTTCACCCGGGCTGAAGACACCGACCCTGCCAAGATCCATACGGGCTGTTGCCGACACGTCGAAGCGAGCGGACAGACGTTGCAGGTCCAACGTGGCGGGGCTGCCGAGCAGTATCAGGTGGTCCCCCGAACCGACGAACAACAGGCTGTGAGGGAAGACATTGACGAAGGTTCGCACAACCAGCTCGATGGCAGCCCGCGGCAGCTGTCCTTCCGGCAGCCACTGCGTCATCATCCCGTCCGGGCTCAGATGGTTCAGCGCCTGCTCATAGTACTCGCGGGAATAGAGCCGGTAGGCGCCGCCCGCCAGGGGTGGAGGCGGTTCACTCGTGATCAGATCGTAGCGCTCGTCGGTCAGGCGTAGAAAACTGCGGCCGTCGGCGTTGATCAGGCGCAGGCGAGGATCGTTCTGCACGTTGTCATGGAAGGCCTGGAAGCGCGGTGCTGTACGGAAGACATCGGCGTTGAGATCGACGGCGTCGATCTGCCGGACCGACTCGTGAGCGGCAATGGCTGACGCCGTGTTGCCGACACCGAAGCAGATCAACAGGGCCTTCTGTGGATCCGGGTGCATGAGCAGGGGAAAGTGCGCCATCAGCCGCATGTACCGCTGCGACTCCATCGACGTGCCAGACATGGAGAGCCGGCCGAAAAACAGGCGGAGGTTGCGGTCGGGCAATTGCAGCACATAGGTGGTGTGCGCCGCGTTGCCGCGAAGGTCTGTGGCGGGCAGGACATGGGGCCACATGGCGGGCGTGAAGAAGTCAGGATCAAAGGATCGCGGCGTGGCGCTGGCAGCGATCGCCGCCAGGGTTGCCAGCCCCGCCGGCAGCCAGATTCGCAGCGGGCGCGATTCCGACAGCAGCAACAGGCCGACTGTAGCAATGGCCATGATCGCAAGGAAGAGCTTCAGTGAATAGAAGATGTTGACTGCGGGTGCAAGCAGAGTAAACGCAATCAGCCCCAGGCAGAAGGCGATTGTGTTGAGGCCGTACGCAAGGCCCAGATGGTGGCCTCGTTGCTGCAGGCGATTGCAGGCGAAGGGCAGCAACAGCGCCACGGGCAGGTAGACTGGCAGCACGTAGATGCCGGTATAGACGAATAGTTGGCCCAGGCTGACCGGGAAGTGATAGGCGGCGCCCGAAGCGACAGGGGCGCCGAGCAGATACGTCAACTCGTCGCTGTATCGCCAGAGGGTGATGTAGCCAAGCCACGCCAGGATGTAGGCGAACTTGATGTGGGTGAGTCGCAACTGCCGCATGCGACCCACGATGAGACTGGCAATGAATATGCCGAGCACTGCCCAGAAAGAGACGAAGGACATGGTCGCCCCGGGACTCAGCACGATGATGAAGCCGAGACGTCTGAACAGGTCACCCTCGAGGCCCCCAGCGAGCAGGCCACTGAGCACGGCAGCCGCGATCCAGCCGACGGCCGAACCGTCTGGCGTCGTCAGCAGGCGGTCGGCAGGGGAGTTCGGCGCCGCCGATGGCGCGCCGCCACGCAGCAGAAAGAAGCCTCCGAGCCCCAGGTTGAGACTCAGCATCAACCAGAAGACGGCGCCGTGGCCGAACCACAGGATCAGGGCGAACTGACAGACAAGGATGCCGGCGCAGGCGCCCAAGGTGTTCCAGGCGTAGAGTGTGGATGGCAGACGGTCGTCACATCTTGAGGAGTCCGAGCGCCGGAAGGCGTCGCATAGCAGGGGAAAGGTGACGCCCATGAAGAGACAGGGCACAAACACGCAGATCGCGGCGGTCAGGACCTGAACGATCTCATAGGAGATCGTCGGGAACCAGATGCCGCCGTCCATCCGGAAGGGAAAGCTGCCGACAAGATCGGCGGGCAGGTGTCCGGCAAGGGGCGTCAGCAAGGCCGACAGCCCTACAAGGATCTCAACCAGTCCATACAGGCGAAGCCTGTCTCGGAGTCCTGTGCGTGCCGCCAGCCACGCGCAGATGGACGGGCTCAGGAGCGCGCCGCAGCCCAGCCCACCGATAAAACCACTGACAACGAGGGTGAAGGTCAGACTCGTCGAGCCGAACCAGTCGACGAGGATGCGAAACCACGCGACCTGATAACCAAGGCTGATGAAACCTGACAGAGC
>CALFPI010000645.1 GCA_937919035.1 uncultured Gemmatimonadaceae bacterium | reverse complement strand
ACGAAGCCACCGCCCCGCATGATTCGGGTTGTGCCGGATTGTGGGCCCGAGGGGTCAACCGACGCCAGACTCTCGTACGATGGACTGTACCAGTCAGCCACCCATTCCCAGACATTGCCGTGCATGTCGTACAGACCCCATGGATTGGGTAGCCTGCCCCCTACAGGTTGGGCATGCGGCTCGCCTGCCCCCCGGGAGTTGCCGGCAAACCACGCGTATCGGCCAAGTTCTGTCTCATCCCCGCCGAAGGACCACGGCGTTGTGGTCCCCGCTCGGCAGGCATATTCCCATTCGGCCTCCGTCGGCAGGCGGTACAGACTCTCGCCGGCGCTCTCGTTGAGGCGGCGAAGGAATTCCTGCAGCGCTGTCCAGGAGAGGTAGGCGGCAGGATGGGAGCCGTTGGCTTCGACGAACTGCTTACCGGTCCATGGCGCTGTGCCCATGATCGCCATCCACTGAGACTGAGTGATTTCGTACTTGCCGAGATAGTAACCTTTACTGATCATGACCTGTCGTGTCGGAGTTTCATCCGGCCCGCGAGCCAGGTCCCCCAGAGGTGCCCCCATGATGAAACGTCCAGGCTCAATCCAGAGGAACTCCATTGTCGAACCGGCGTGCAGGTCTACCTGGATTTCCGGGGCGGGGTGGACGATCGCCGGATCGGCCAAGCCACGACCACTGCACGCGAGTCCCAGCAGCAGCCCCGCGACAACCAATTTCCCAAATGAAACCATGTACTCCATGACTCCCTTCTGCCGCACCACAGTGCTCTGCCTGTTGCTAGGCCTGCTGCTGGCGCCCGTACGGGCGGAGTTTACGGACCAGACTGTGGCATCCGGAATCACCTTCGAGCACCACGCTGGAGGTTTGATCAAGCAACATATCGTCGAGACCATGGGCGGCGGTGCCGCCTTCTTCGACGCAGACAGGGACGGCGATATCGACCTCTACGCCGTCAACGGCGCGACGGCGCAAACTTACCGTGAGAAGACAGGTCCCGGCAACGTGCTGTATTTCAACGATGGGGATGGTTCCTTCACCGACGGTACGGCGGCTGCGGGTGTCGGGGATGCGAGTTGGGGCGTGGGATGCACGATGGGCGATGTCGACGGCGACGGCTACGGCGATCTCTACGTCACCAACTTTGGTCCCAACGTCCTGTATCACAACGACGGTGATGGCACCTTCACCGATATCAGCAACAGCGCCGGCGTCAGCGGCGCCGAGTTCAGCACGAGTGCTGCATTCCTCGACATCGACAGAGACGGCGACCTCGACCTGTACGTCGCCACCTATCTGACGTACGACATCGACTCACCCCCGGTCCGCCCCTGTAGCTATGCGGGATTCGAGATCTACTGCGGTCCTCAGGGGTTGGCCAGGGGCGGTGACGTGTTGTATCGGAACAATGGTGACAACACGTTCAGCGACGTGACCCGACCTTCCGGCGTAGCATGGGCCAACCATTATTACGGACTGGGTGTGCTGCCTGGTGATTTCGATGGTGATGGTGACACGGACATTTTCGTGGCCAATGACAAGACCCCCAATCTGCTGTTCCGCAATGCCGGCGACGGCACATTTGCCGAAAGGGGGCTACTGGCTGGCGTCGCCTACAACGCCGACGGCAACGAGGAAGCAGGCATGGGGGTCGCCGCCGGTGACTATGACGGCGATGGCAACGCCGACCTCTATGTGACACACTTCTTCCGCGAGAGCAACACGCTGTATCGCAACCTCGGCGAGGGTGTCTTCAAGGATATCACCCGCGAAGTCGGACTGGAGCAGCCGACACTGGAGAGCCTGGGCTGGGGCACGCAGTTCCTCGATTACGACGCCGACGGCGACCTCGACCTGTTCGTCGCCAACGGCCACGTCTATCCGCAGATCGACCTGCAGAAACTGGGGACCTCGTACCAGCAGACGAATCAGTTGTTTCGTAATGACGGCGCCGCAGGCTGGATCGACGTCTCCGCCACGGCCGGTCCCGGCTTGCGTATTGCCAGGACCAGTCGGGGTGCCGCCTTCGGTGACTACGACAACGATGGTGACACCGATATCTTCGTCGTCAACCTGGACGAGGCGGCCACATTGCTGCGCAACGACACGGCAGGTGGCAATCGCCTGACGGTGCACCTGCAGGGCATGGGTGCGAATCGCGACGGCGTTGGTGCATGGATCCGCGTGCGTGCCTCGGGCCAAACCCAGGTGCGCTACATCAGCGCAGCTTCCAGTTATCTGTCCGCCAATGACTTACGAGCCAATTTCGGGCTTGGACAGGCGGCATGGGTGGATCAGGTCGACATCACCTGGCCGGACGGCAGCCAACAGCAAATCCCCCATGTCGCGGCCAACCAGCGCCTTGTTGTGTACCAACATGGCGAGAGCACCGTCAGCGATATAGGGGCTCCCTGAAGCGCTCAGGCCTGCGGCGCCTGATGAGATTCTCAACGCAATGAAGTGACTGCGCCGCAGCGGGGTAGAAAAAAACATGAACTGTACAAGTTTTTTCTTGTGAACGGATGAGAAGAGCCATAGATTGCGCGGAAATCCTATGCTGAGGGTTCCTTCAAAGTCGATGGAGTCACAGCAGGATCGGTGCTCCTTCATGCAATACCGATTCACAGGGCCCCAACCAGACAAGGAGAAAAAGGTGGTGAAAAGGACCTTCTTTGCAGCACTCGGACTGGCTCTAATTACCGTATCGGCCAGTTCTGCTCACTTGCGGCAGGACCGCAACTGGGCAGCCGTACAAGTTCCTATCGGTGTCGGTGGCGTCAGGGATGTCCAGATGGACGGGGATCTTGGGGATTGGGACAACGTCCCTTCCGTATTCTGGGTCACACACAACGACCTGGTCGAGACCGTAACCGGCACGCAGGGCGACGCCAATCCGTCCAACCTGGCGGAACGGATCATCTTCGGCTGGAGCCCGGTGACCAACCAGTTGTATTTCATGGAAGAGAGGTTTGACGATTTCTTCTATGGGACGATCGATAACAACTTCGACACTGTCGAAATCACCCTCGATTTCGATCACAGTGCCGACCCGATCTTCCAGAACGTCACCTCTGAAGGTCTTGATCCGGAACGTTGGGAAGGCGCTCTGTCGCAGAATTACCGGTACGAGTTGCACAAGGAGCACGAGATGTTTCTCTGGGGTGCGGCGCCATGGGCCGGAAACGAACCATACTCCGGCGTTCGCTGGGACTTCGAAGGCGAGCTCGTTGGCGGTCCCACAACGCTCTTCATGGAAATGTGGTTCACGCCCTTCGATGATCTGCCGACCAGTTCCCAGAGCATCAACGATGCTGGCGTTGTGACCCACACGATGCAGGCCGGCACGATCATGGGTATCGGCTTCGCCGTCCAGGACGACGACAACGGTGCTGAAGGCACGTACAACGGCTACTGGACCAACAGCGGCGACACCGAGCTCTACTTCAAGGCAACAGCTTTCGTGGACTATGTCCTGCTGCCCTATGATGAGAGTATGTGGGTTGCCGGTGACGACAAGCCAACGGCCGTCGAGGAAAACAGCTGGGGTCGGATCAAGTCGACCTTCGCGAACTAACAGAGTGAGTATAGCCTTACTGCTGTAGTTGCTTCTTTGCAGGGGGGAGGAGAGATTGATCAACATCTCCTCCCCCTTCTCTTTTTTGGTTCCCTCTTCGGTGCGGCACCTCTTCCCCTGCGGATCTGCATGCGAGCACCCCGGTTACCGACCCCTTTTCCGGCCATTGTGATTCTGGCCATGGTGATGGGTTTCCTCTCCGTCCAACGCCTCTGTGCTGTGACCTTGCACCGTCTCGGTGCACCCTTCACAGTTGCGGAGAAGGACAGTCTGGAGGGTCTTGGGATCGACTATGTGGAGATCGGCTGGTCGACCTACCAACAACAGAGTGCTCTCGATCTCATCGGCGCAGATACTGGCGTGCTGCAGCCCAGTTATCTCGATGAAGATGAAGATATCGCCGCGACTCTGCTGGATCGGGGCGGCAAGGTCTGGGTCTACGACTTTGCCAGCGAGAACCGCCTCGTCGGTCAGGTTCTGCTCGATCAGGACCCCGACACGGACCATTCCTGGGCCGCCATCGCCCCCGAGAGCTTCACCAGCAAGACCTACACGGAAAAGGTTACCTTCGATCTCGGCGGCAGGTTTCTCGTACGCGAGGTGCGGTTCCGCACGCTCGCGGAGCGGCCCGATCAGTTCCTTGAGTCATTCTCCATCGGCGCCGCTGATCTCGGATTCGACGTGTACCGTATTCCTGTCTTCGCCTCCGTCGCCGACGTGAAGGAGAACACCGAGGCTGAAGTGCGGATCGTGCTGAACCCTCCGGTTACCACCGAGGCACTGCAGTTGTTCATTCGTCGTCAGACACCGAAGGAGATCGGTCTGGCCTCCTTCGAAGTCTTTGGTGGCGGGTTCGTCGGTCACGCGTCGTACGAGTCAGAGGTCTTTGCGCTGCCCGACCTGGCCAGCTGGGGCGAGATCCGCTGGTCCGGCGGGCGGAACCCGGAAGCCCGCGTCGACATCCGGACGCGCTCGGGTACCGATCCGCAGCCTGAGGTGTTCTGGGAGAGTCGGCCGGAGCAACAGGACAGCGTCAAGTTCCTGCAGGGCGGCGGTGACCTCAGCCTGACGGAGTACAAACGAGCATACGAGCGTCTCTCCGATATACTCAAGCCGGTCGAGCCGCTGAACCGCGTGGGGCCCGATACTGACAACTGGAGCTTCTGGTCCAGCCCCTACGACTTCGCCCTCCCGGGGCTCGACATCGTATCCCCGAGCCCGCGTCGGTACTTCCAGGTTCGCGTTGATTTCTCCTCAACGATCGACGACGGCGGCTACATCGACTATGTCGAGTTCCAGGCGTCCGTCCCACCCGCCGTTCGCCGACTGGTTGGAGAAATCGCCCCCGGGCTGGTACCGATCGGCGAGGCGACACAATTCACCTACTATGTTCGCCCAACGATTCGCGCCGGTGACAGCAGCTTCGACGGT
>CALFPI010000644.1 GCA_937919035.1 uncultured Gemmatimonadaceae bacterium | reverse complement strand
GTCGACAGAACCACATGTGAGCAGACGCATCAATTCCTTGCGCTCATGTTGCGCCAGGTAGGCGTCAATGTCTGCGGCGATCAACTCCGACTGGTGTGTCATCTGTCGGCAGCGTTTCTAGAAGTATCCACGCTTCTTCTTTTCTTCCATGCCCGCGCCGCCCTCGTCCTGATCGATGACCCGGCCCTGGCGTTCCGACGTCGTCGACAACAGCATTTCCTGAATGATCATCGGCAGGGTGGTCGCATTGGAATCAACCGCCCCCGAAAGGGGGTAGCACCCCAGGGTCCGGAAGCGCACGCTGCGCATTTCCGGCTCTTCGCCCGCTGCCAGTTGCAGGCGATCGTCGTCGATCAGGATCATCTCGCCGTGCCGACGCACAATGGGACGTTCGCGGGCGAAGTAGAGCGGTACAATGGGGATCTGCTCGAGATGGATATACTGCCACACATCGAGTTCGGTCCAGTTGGACAGGGGAAAGACGCGGATGCTCTCACCCTTGTTGGCCCGTGTGTTGTAGATGTTCCACAACTCCGGTCGTTGATTCTTCGGATCCCAGCGATGATGCGCGTCGCGGAAAGAGAACACACGCTCTTTGGCTCGTGACTTCTCCTCGTCGCGCCGGGCACCGCCAAAGGCGGCATCAAAGCCATACTTGTCCAGTGCCTGCTTCAGGGCATCCGTCTTCATCAACTCCGTGTGTTTCTCGGAGTCGGCCAGTGGATGGATGTTGTGCTTGCGACCCTCCTCGTTGATATGGACGATGACGTCCAGCCCGAGGTCCTTGCGTGCATAGGTCTCGCGAAAATCGATCATCTCGCGAAACTTCCACGTTGTGTCCACGTGCATGAGCGGAAAGGGTGGCTTGGCTGGATAGAAGGCCTTCTGCGCCAGCCGTACCATGACGGACGAGTCCTTGCCAATCGAATACAGCATGACCGGATTGTGGAACTCGGATGCCACCTCGCGCATGATGTGGATGCTTTCTGCCTCCAGCTGCTTGAGGTGGGTCAGGGTATAGCCGGACGTGGCCGGATTTTCGGCAGGCTCGGACAAGGCGATCCAACATCGAGTGAGGACAGTTCGGGACAGGACGGCCGGCAACAGGCTTCCTGTGACCGTCTAATGTGCGCATTGGACGCGAAGGGTGCCACAGTTGCCCGTGGTCGTTGCTAATCCTTCAGGGGTGCGATCGAGTCGAGCCCTTCCGGCTGGGGGATGACATAACGAACCGGCTGCACACTGCCATCGCTACGTGTACGTCGCTGGACGTGACGGCACTTGATCACGCTGTGCTCGATCATCACGCCCGCATCGATCTGGCATCCGTAGAGATAGGTCGTGCCCTTCACAGTGACATCTGTGCCGACAACCATGGGATGTTCGTCACTGCCGGTCATGATGACACCCGACTCGATGCGGCTGCCGGTGCCAATCCGCAGATTGCCCTTGAGGACACTGCGTGCCAGGACCTCGACGCCCGGATCAAGGATCATGCTCTGTTCCGGGTAGGTGCTCAGTCGCGTGCCGGGGCCGATGTCGACGCCCTCACCCAGCATGATAGTACCGCGCAACTCACAACGGTCACCGAGTTGCACGCGGCGGTCGAGGCGCAGACCGGGGCCCAGGTGAACCCCCTTGCCGATGACGATATCGAGCGGTCCACAATCCTTGTCGAGGGCGAGAATCTGGTCGATCACTTCATCGGCGACATAGAAGTCTTCTTCATCGACGATCGTGACGATATCCATCAGGCGGCGGTAGGCACGGCGACGAGCGATGGACTCCATCTGCCGCCATACACTCTTCACGTTGAAACCGAGGATCTCCTCCTCGTCCGTCGCGGCTACGGCACGCACGTCGAGGCCGTTGGCGTTGAATATCTGTACCAGATCGGTGAGCATCAGTTCGCCCTGGGTGTTGTCGGTATCCAGGGCACCGATGTGGGCGCGCAGAGCTGATTCACGAAAGGCGACGACCAGCGTGTTGATCTCAGCCGTCTCCAGTAACTGTCGACGACTGAAGGCAAACTGCCGCCCTTTGTACGGCAGCGACTCGACTGTATCGCTCTGACTCAGCCGCAGGATGTCCTTGTGCTCTTTGATCGCGATCACGTAGCCGGCATCGTCACCGGATGGTGCGCCGGACATATCCACATCAGGAACACGAACGATGCGACCGTAGTAGTTCTGCTCGGCAGGCCCTTCGAAACATCCCGTGAGTATCATCATGTCGCACGGCTGATCTTCAAAGGCATGACGGAACTCGGCGATGACACGCTCGGTAACCAGACCCATGTCGCCGGGGACGATGTAGATCTGGCGATCCTGTCCAGCAATTGGATCGAACTGTTGCAGGGCGACGCGGACGGCATCACCCGTTCCGGCGGGCAAACCCAGAACCGGGTTTTCCTGATAGGCGAACCGGCGCCCGGGCCTGGCGCCCACGGTGGCTGCTACCTGTTCTGCCTTGATGCCGACGACGAGTACCTGATCCCGCGCTTCCAAGCCCTTGGCGACGGCGTCGGCGACACGTTCGACGGTGGGGCGCCCCCAGATCTCGTGCAGCATCTTGGAGGTGTCGGAGCGAATGCGCGTGCCGTGACCGGCGGCGAGAACGATCCCGAGGCGAGGCGGATCGTTCTCCAGAGGCGAATCAAGCGCGCCCAACTGTTGGCGAATCAGGCTTCCATTGCGCGGCATGTCTGCTCCTGCTCCGGGGGAGGGTGTCATCGGGCCCGCTTCGCTGCGTTATCGGACGCCGATGAGACGCTGCTGTTGGCGGTTTCGTTCCAGCCCGGGAGAGGCGGAAGTAGCAGATTCGGGTCGGCGCCCTGGGCGATCTCCATGAGCACGTTCTGCATCGTCACGACGGGCTCGCCATCACCGGGCTCAAGACGGATGTAGCTGCCGTCCGACTGACAGACGCGGGCCTTCACCCGGTCCGCCAGACATAGTTGCAGGAAACGGTGGATCCGTGCGCGGATGTCCCCGTCTACTATGGGAAAGGCCACTTCGACCCGGTTGCGCAGGTTGCGGTTCATCCAGTCAGCACTGCCACACCAGATCTCGGGCTCCCCGCCGTTGGCGAAGTAGTAGACGCGGCTGTGTTCGAGGAAGCGGCCGATGATGCTGGTGACCCGGATGCGCTCGGATATTCCCAGCATCCCGGGCCGCAGACAGCATATGCCACGGACAATCAGATCGATTTCGACGCCTGCCATGGAAGCACGGTAGAGAGCGTGGATGATCTTCGGATCCATCAAGCCGTTCATCTTGGCGATGATTGCCGCCGGGCGCCCGGCCCGCGCGTGCTCGATCTCGTGATCAATCCGCTGCAACATTCCCGACATCAATGTTGTGGGGGCCACCATCAGCGTACGGAAGGTCTCCTCCGACCTCGCCGTCAGCAGGTTGAACACCTCCGCCACCTCGCGGGTCATGTCCTCGCGCGCTGTGAGCAGTCCGATGTCGGTATAGAATCTCGCCGTCTGGTGGTTGTAATTTCCGGTGCCAAGGTGCACATAACGACGCAGTCGATCGCTGTCGCGGCGCACGAGCATGGACAGTTTGCAGTGTGTTTTCATGCCGAGCAGCCCGTAGACAACGTGCACGCCGCTCTCCTCCAGCTGCTTGGCCCACTCGATGTTGGAGGCTTCGTCGAAGCGTGCTTTCAGTTCCACGAGCACGGTGACTTCCTTGCCCTGTTCGGACGCATCGATCAGGGCCTTGATGACCTGTGAATCGGCTCCCGTGCGATAGAGTGTCTGCTTGATTGCCAGCACCTTCGGATCGCGCACGGCCATGCGGATGAAGTCGATCACGGTATTGAACGACTCGTATGGGTGGTGCAGCATGACATCACGTTCGCGCAGGGATTCGAAGAAGCGCTCGGGGTCGGTTGGCAGATTCAACTCGACCGGAGTGAATGGGATGTCTTTCAACTCCTCCCGCTGTACGAGATCACAGATCGTCATGATGCGATTGAGATTGACGGGTCCATCGGCACGATAGACCTGGTCATCCTGCAGTTCGAACTGCGTCGTCAGGAAACGGACGAGACGCGGCGGCGCGCGGTCCTCGATCTCCAGCCTCACCACATCACCCTTGCGTCGGTTCTCCAGGGACTCGGCGATCTCCTCGAGGAGGTTGTCGGCCTCATCCTCGTTGACATACAACTCTGAATTGCGTGTCACGCGGAAGGCGGCGTGTCCCGTGACCTCATACCCTTCGAACAACTCACTCAGATGAGAGGCGACGATACCCGACAGGGTGACCATGCTGACGACATTGTCATCGTTACCTGGCAGGCGCAGGATTCTGGGCAGCACACGTGGCACGGTGACCACCCCAAGGGCCGTATGTCCGTCCTGTTGCAGCAGCACGCCGATACACAGCGACTTGTTCAACACACGAGGGA
>CALFPI010000643.1 GCA_937919035.1 uncultured Gemmatimonadaceae bacterium | reverse complement strand
ATATGCCCGCGCGCGCCGATATGATCACGCGGGCGCAACTGGTAGCCGATCTGCGACGGCTTGGCCTCAAGTCGGGCATGGATGTGATGGTGCACAGCTCGCTGTCGAAAGTCGGCCCTGTCGAAGGGGGCGCCGAGACCGTAGTCGACGCATTGCTGGAGGTCGTCGGGCGGTCCGGTACGCTGTTGATGCCTTCCTTCAACCACCGGGCGGCGCAGGTCTACAATCGACTGACGACGCCGACGACGAACGGGGCCATTCCCGATGCGTTCTGGCGACGGCCCGATGCCGTGCGCAGTGAGCACGCGACACACGCCGTGGCAGCTCTCGGTCCCCGGGCCGAGACCTACTGCAGCAGCCACCTGGAAGCGGGTTGCTGGGAGCCGGAAAGTCCCATTGGCCAGCTCGTGCATGGCGACGGCTGGCTGCTGGCTCTGGGCACCACCCACTGGACAACAACCGCCTACCACGTGGCGGAAATGTCGGTGCCATGCGGCTGCATCGATCCTTTTGGTGACATCCATCGAGTCGTCGACAACAGCGGCACGGTGGAGGAGGTCTGGGGTCTGACCTTCCGCCGGGGCGCATGTCCGGTACAGATCGCCCCGAAGCTCGACGATGCCCTCGACCGCAGGGGTCTGCAGCTTCGAGGCAAGGTTGGTGGGGCCGAATGTGAATTCGTCCGCGCCCACGATCTCTATAATGTTCGGCGGGAACACCTGCAGAAGGCGTGCCCCACCTGCAAGATTCGCCCCGGCTACGGCCGGAGCTGAACGCGCATGTACCGGACGCTTGGCAGAGTCGGGCTCAAGGGTGGCGAGAGCGTCGAAGCCGGCGTGGTCATCGGCCCCGATGCGGAATGGGCGGATCGTGTTGGTGACCTGTTGAGCCACAAGGGAGAGGTCTGGCGCTGGCAGAACGGCGAGTGTCTGCGCCGTGATCTCGGCATCGAAGTACGCTTCTATCTGCTGCATCGGGATGGCACACCCCTGGCCAACATGCTCACCGTTACCCAGGACGGCGTAGGCCACTTCGGCCACGTCTACACGCGGCCGGAAGAGCGCCGCAAGGGAGCGGCGAAGTCGCTGATGCGGTTGTTGATGGAGGATTTCCGCCAACAGCAGGGGCGGGCACTATTCCTCGGGACCGGCTACGATTCGGCTCCCTTTCACATCTATCAAAGCGAAGGATTTCGCGGCCTCGAGCCGAGCAGTGGCGGCATGGAATACTACGCCAGCTCTGCGGAAGCCTTTCGCCGGGACTGGTTTGCCCCGGGGCCCGTCGAGGTGCATCCCGTGTCCTGGGAGAACTGGCCGACCTCGGCGCCGCTGTTCACCGGTCCCTTTCCCGGAACCGTGCGCTGTGCACCACTGGGCCTGTTCGGACGTGCTTCCACGGAAGGTGGCTGGCTGCAACTGTTGCATGGCGACCGCTTTCAGGGGCTTGTGCTGCGGCGGCAGAGCACGGGCGCCATCGTTGGGGCCGCTGTTGCCGGAGATCACCCACTGTGGCCAGAGACAGGGCTGGTGGACGTGTACTGCCACCCAGACTTCTGGGAGTGGGGAGCCGAACTGCTGGGATCGCTGGAGCGGCCACGGCGGGATCGCTGGCTCTCCTGCAGCGACGATGGTTGTCCGGCTAAGGAATCCGTGCTCGCCGCCGTCGGCTTCACGTCGACGCAGCGGGCGGTTCGGAGAATTTCTGTCGACAGGGCGAAATCTGCTTTCGCTGATGTCCTCGAATGGCAAGAATAGAGGCGGAGATGACACTCTAGTGTTGGCTAGAGATTGACGCAACCGGTTTAAAAACAGGATCTAGAGCTAGATTTTATTTCTTGACGGTTCTAGAAGAACCACATAGTATTAGGACATCAAACTTCTCCGTCACGTGAACTGGGGTGCGAGAAGACAAGAGACCGGCGGGACCGAGGCGATCCCGCCGGTCTTCTTTGTATATCCTTGACATCGACAGGCTGGCTCTTTAAGGTTCTGCCATCCCCACGGTCGGCTTTTCGAGGTTGACCGAACTGGAATGACGATAGGCCGCCTCGTATCGCCATTCCGGAAAGTCGGACGGACCTCAGCTTTCTCCCCCGTCTGACAGCTCTCCCTAGCAGGAAGCCCTCCCCAGGGTTTCCTGCTTTTTTTTGTTTGAAATTCAACCATCAACCGCGGTTGATGGTGTGGCCACCGCGGCCGATGCTGCGGCAACGAAACCCGTTATATGTTTCATTCATCAGATGGCCAGCATGCGTAGGGCCAATCGCGGCACATCGCAGTCAGGGGAGGGATGGTTATGGGTACGAGCAGACTTCGCATGGCCCAATACGGCACCGGCCACGGTCATGCTGGCGGCAAACTCCAATCGATGCAGCAGAACCCGGAGATCGACTTTGCCGGCGTCTTCGAGCCGACAGCCGAACGCCGCGCCGCTGTCGCGGGACGGGGCGTTTTTGCCGACGTGAGGTGGTTCGACAGCGAAGCCGAGATGTTGGCAGATGAGTCCATCATCGCCATCGCCGCCGAGGGCCGTAACGATGAGAGCCTTGGCCAGGTCGAGGCGATTGTGGCCGCGGGCAAACACGTGTGGTACGACAAACCTGCTGGTGATGACTGGGCTCATGCACAACGTGTCTTTGCCGCAGCGAAGGCAGGCGCCATCCACATCCAGATGGGTTACATGCTGCGCTATCACGAAGCCTTCCGACAGGTCGCCGACTGGGCTCGGGCGGGCTTCCTTGGCGACGTGTTCTCTGTCCGCGCCCACATGTCGACGTTTCTGCCGAAGGAGGCGCAGCAGATCATCGCCGACAGCCACGAAGGTGGCATCCTGTACGACCTGTCCGGCCACGTTCTCGATCAGATCCTGTGGATCCTGGGACGACCGGAGAAGGTGACGTCCTTCCTGCGCGAGGACGGTGCTCTGGTCCCTGGATTCAAGTGCAACGGCCTCGGCGTATTCGAGTTTGCTCAAGCGATTGCCACCGTCGATATCGCCGCCCGGGAGACTCGCCCCATGGCGCGCCGCTTTGAAGTCTATGGGACGAAGGGATCGGCGATTGTCCTCGAACCCTTTGAGCCCGGAACGCGGATCCGACTGTGCCTGGATGAGGCTCGCGGTGGCTTCCAGGAAGGGGAGCAGATCGTCGAACTGGCGACACGCGGCCGGCAGCAGTGTTACGACGCTGAACTCGTCGACTTCATCGCCGTTGTGCGCGACGGCCAGGCCCCGGCTCGCGACGCCGAACACGAACTGCTGGTTCAGGAGACGATCCTGCGGGTTGCCGGTGAGTTGCGCTCGTAGAGCACACGGTGGATTGCACGCATCGGATGCGCGGGCAGAGTCAGTCGGTGCGGGAGACGGAGTCGAAGAAATCTGCTGGCAGGGCAGTATAGTCGTCGATGCCGAGGTGGGCGAGATCCTGCGCCTGACGGACTCGATCGGGTGAACCGCAAGTGATGGCAATCCGCAACATGCCTGCCGCCTGCGCCGCCAGCAGTCCAGGCAGTGAGTCTTCAAAAACCAGACAGTGCTCGGCGGCTACGCCCAGCCGCCGTGCCGCCATGAGATAACTCTCGGGATCAGGTTTGGACTGCTGGTACTGGTCGCTGCTGGTGTAGCCGACGCAGCAGTCACGCAGACGGGCTCGATCGAGCAGGACCTCAACAGCGCGGGCCTCGCTGCCGGTGACGATGGTTGTTGTCTCCGGAAAGACGCGGGCGGCGGCGACGAAGGCCTCGCGGGCGCCGGGGATCAGCGTCGGTGGCTCGTTCTCGAAGAGCACCTGAAAGCGGGCCTCGATATCGGCCGCCAGTTGGGTGTCATCGACGGCCAGGTCCGGAACCAGCTGGCGCAATCGGGTGGCGATCCGTTTCCAGGTGACACCGTGGAATTGCACAAGGTCGAGACCGACCGTGGAGATGCCACGCTCCGTCAGCAGCGCCAGCAAGGCACGCTCCGTGAGCTTTTCCGAATCGACGAGGGTGCCGTCCATGTCAAAGAGGATGGCCTTGATGTTCTTCATAGGATAAGTCGTTGTAGAATCGATAGTCATGGTCTCATGGTTGAGTGGTCTTCGCGCAAACACGCCGCGAAAACCTCCTACATGTTCGACCCCGCCGCCGAAGGCGGTCGAGGCCCGAAGTGGGGCGGCGGCACGTCACGCTCGAAGGCGCCCAGATCCGGGGCCTCGCCGGTGAAACCGTCGTTGATATTGACGAGGCGCAGGGCGGCATCGATGCCGACCTGCCCCGTCGCCAGCGTCAGGTCGTATTCGCTCTCGTCGTACGTATGTCCTTCTACGGGTGCCATCGCGCGCACGAACACATCAAAATCCACCATCCTGCCGTGGGCCTCGTGCCCCGTCGCCTGGGTGAACTGCGCCAGGTCCTCATAGCGCGTGTATTGAGCCCCGTCGAACCACTTGAACAGCCGCTGTTCGTCGGCCCGGCGGTAGCCGTTGTAATCGAGCGACACCCGCTGATCATGGGAACCGGTCTCCACGGCATAGCCCGAGGCGCCGAGGAACAGGTTGTTGCGCAGCATCGCGTTCTGCCACCGGGGATAGGACCGGAAAGCGCCGCGAGCGCTGATCAGCGTGTTGTGGTAGATGACCAGACCCGAGCACCAGTTGTGCAGCTTCAGCGACAACGACGTGGCGTTGTAAACGGTGTTGCGCAGGAAGTAGATCGGCCCACCGTAGGTCGGCTGCGCGCTGAGCCCCGTGTGCACGTTGCGGATGCGATTGCCGAAGATGCGGATGTTGTGGCATCCGTAGTCGGCTTCGATGGCATCATCTACGGCCTCGGACAGGTCGTTGTGGTAGATGTCGATCGCCACCGGCTGCAGGGCCAGGTCATGCGGCGGCTTGCCGTAGTTGGCGATGGCAATGGCATCCCAGAAACGGCTGATCCGATTGTGGCAGATGACGTGACCGCGGCCGTAGAAGTTGATCCCCGTATGCGAAGGATTGTCCTGTGTTCGCGGGTACCACGTCGTGTTGCGCCCGATGATCGTGTTGTCAGCGATGTACCAGTTCGTCGAGCGCTCCGAGTAGGAGTACAAGCCCATTTCCGTGTCAGAGATCTGACACCGACGTACGGTCAGCCAACTGGCACCGTCGGCGCGGAAGGTGTAATCGGCGCCGCGCAGGTCCAGATCCTCGAAGAACAGGTAGTCACGGTCGCGCAGATCGAAGAGCATGGCGGCGCCGGATGCGTCGACGATGGCCGGGCCGTCTCCGGCGGCGCGCACGACGATGGGAGCCGCCGCCGTCCCCGACGTCGGCATGCGGATCGAATCGGGACCGGCTGGGTGACTGCCGGCGTGCAGCAGGACATGATCTCCCGGGCGGACGGTGGCGCAGGCCTCGGCAAGGCGTTCAAAAGCCGGTTTCTGCCGCTTCCCTGAGTGTCCTGGCGGATAGACGTGCAGCACACGCAGCGGCGCCGGCGCCTGGGGCACGGGCCGCGTACGCACTGTGACGAGCGTGTCTACCGCGCCGCCATCCGGGTCGGCGATCCGGCAGCGCACCTCGTACTCCGTGTCGGCACGCAGGTTCTCGGCAGCGTAGGGGTGAAAGTCGTAGTTGGACACTTCCCGGTTGACGCGCAACATCGGCAGGGCGGCGCGCCACTGTTGCTCGCCTGCGCGGCGGTAGTGAATCTCGCCCGTGGCGTCGCCGTCGTCGTCGCCGCGGATGTAGCAGCGGAAACCGAGGCTCTGCAGCGTCGGCGGATCGACGTAGAATGCCGTCCGTTGCTGCAGTTCGTCGGCTGCCAGTGCCGGGTCGGCCAGCGCTAGCAACCACAGGACATGGCAGGCGGCCCAAACGCGATACCAGACGCGATACCAGATTCGCGGGCGGCGAAGTCCTGCAGGTGGAGCCCCTCGCCACAAACCGTGGCGTCCAGGCAAAACACACGGGGTTTCGGCGATGCGGTCCATGACAGCCGAGGCGATCTGCGCCATGCTTTCCTCCGTCCCTGATTATCGGTACTGCTGCGCCCGGTGAGATTCTGTCGTCGAAGGGGTTTTCGGGACTGATCAATCAAGGGCCGCTACAACCGATACACCCGCGCCGCCGTGCCGTAGAACATCGCGTCTTTCTCGCTCTCGGCGAAGCCGGCAACAATCTTCTTCAGTCCGTTCCACAGCACCGGATAGGAGATCGACCACTTGTCGACGGGGAAATTGCTCTCGAACATGCAGCGATTCGGTCCGAAGCACTCGATCGCGTGCAGGTAGTAACGCTGCTGCGCCTGTACGAACTCGTCAGAGGTTGGCGGCGTCGCACGTTCGTTCCAGCCGAAGCCGTTGTCCGGCATCGCGAGCCCGCCGAGCTTGGCGACGACATTCGGACACTTCGCGATCTCGGCGATGTCTTTCTTCCAGGCGGTGAAGATCGCCTCGCGCTGATCGCGGTAGCGACCGACACCGAGGGGCGTACCGAAGTGATCGAGCACCATCGTCGTGTCCGGTACCGCGCGCGCGAGGGCGGCGAGGGCCGCGTTCTGGTGATGGAAGTGCCACGTGTCGCAGGTGTAGCCCAGGCGCCCCAGCAGATTCACGCCGTCGCGGAAGTCCTTGCGGGCATACAGGCCTTCGACTGCGCCACCGGCAATCATCAGGTCTTCC
>CALFPI010000642.1 GCA_937919035.1 uncultured Gemmatimonadaceae bacterium | reverse complement strand
AGCATGTCATCGTTCATGTCGACACCGATGACTCGGCCCGCTTCACCGACGATCTGCGCCGCTATGTAGCAGATCTTGCCGCCGCCGGAGCCAAGGTCGAGAACGGCATCTCCCGGCCGCGCAAAAGCGGATGGATCGCCGCAACCGTAGTCCTTTTCGATGATCTCATAGGGGATCATCTGCAGGTATCTCGGATCGTAATCGACGGGACAGCAGAGGGCCGCCTCGGTGGCAGAAGCGGCGGCACTGTAGCGCTCGCGTGTGCTACTTTCGGCGATGTCGGGTGTGACGGTGGTCATGACGCGGCTCTCCTCACGAAACGTTGGTTGCGATCCAGTAAATAACAGCGGTAATGCCGGTGGCAGCGGGCAGGGTAATGACCCAGGCGCCAAAAATCGTGGCGACTGTGCCCCAGTGTCCACCACGACTGACGGCGCCGATACCGAAGAGGGCGCCACACGAAACATGGGTCGTCGACACCGGTATGCCAACTCTCGAGGCGCCGAGCACAAGCAGGCTGGTCACAACATTGGCGATGAATCCCTGACCTGCGTTCATGTCGGTGATCTCCAGCGACATCACGCGGGCGACGCGGCGCGCCGACCACAGGCCTCCCAGAGCCATGACTGACGCAACTGCGACAATCGTGCCTTGCTGCTGAGGACCGGTCAGGACGGTGCCGATCAGCAGAATGCCAGCGATCTTGGGCGTGTCATTCAGGCCCCGAGCGAAACTGAGTAACAGGCCACTGACGATGTGACCCAGATCGAGGGCGCGCAGGCTCGTCAATCCGGGCAGGGGACGTCCATCCGTGCGACAAGTCGCCGCGTCACCCACCACCACGACGGGCACTACAGATGTCATCGCGACACCGGCGCTGATGCCACCCGTTGGAACCGCGCCTGCCATGGCTCGGGGTTCGATGCAGAGACAGTCATCTTCCACCAGACCCACGATGCTGCGCACCTTCTTCAACACCAGATAACCGGATCCAGCAAGGGTTGCTGCCAGAAGCGGGCTGAGAGCCAGTGGCAACAGAAAAGTCGATAACAGCCGGTCAGACTGCAGCGAGCCGGTGCAGAGACCGCCGCCAACAAGGCTACCGACGAGGGCATGGGTCGTCGAGACCGGCAGGCCCAGACGAGTTGCCAACAGGACTGTCAGGGCAGCGCCAATGGACACGGCAGCGGCAAAGGCACCCTGCCCCAGCGCCTCGGGTGAGACCAGACCCTTACCGGAGAAAGCCTTCAGAAGCTCTTCTGCCAACAACAAAGCCGCGACGGAACCTGCCCAGGTGGCACCGGTGCCAGTGACCAGAGCCGTGCGGAAAGACAGCACACCACTGCCGTACAGGGTAGCGACGCCCTTGAAATTGTCGTTGGCCCCATTCGCATAGGCCAGCAGTGCTGCCCCGACGACGGCGGGGATGATCGGACCGATTGCGCTCAAGGGTCTCCTTCGGAAGGCTTGAAAACAGCAAACATATGCCCCGGGCAGACGTTGGACCGTGAAATCGTCACAAAGTGGAAAAAACCGCTTCGTCTCTACTTCGACCAGCATGTCGGGGTCAATGAGGGCCGCGCCTGAGCCGTCGAGAGTAGGCACAACAGCCCGATCCACACGGTGAGTTCGGGTACCTACTTCTACCTGCTGACGGCCGACAGTTACCGCGTTCGCCGCCAGATGACGTTGCTCAAATGAGGGTTGAGTGTCACACGATCATGCTGCGGGTGAATGCCCGGCACGGCATCACCTGGTGCTGCGGCTGGCGCGACTGGCGACGGAACCCGCTGTTCGAACGCAATCGAATCGCCGTACGCTGACGGCAATCGAAGCCCCTGTTCCGTCGGCGCGTCGCTGCCTCAGGCGCCGGTGCTGGTGCTCGGCTCGAGACCCAGCAGCAACAGCAGGAAAGTGTTGTGCCAGTATGCCGTGTTGATGTACGGATTCTCCAGGCTTGGCCAGTTCGTCCAGTAGGTCTCGTTGTGCGGGATTCGATGATACCATTGCACCAGTGGAATCGCCGGCAGTTCCCGCAACCAGATCTCCATGGCCTCGCGGTACAGTCCATGCAAGGCGGGATCGTCCGGCGAGGTCTGGCCCATCTGATCGACGATCCGATCGTAGTCGGGATTCGACCAGCGCCAGAAGCGCTCGGCATGGGTGCCGGTGGGTCGCACGAAGCGGCTGTGGTAGAGCCGCAGGGTGAAGTAAGGGTCGCGCACCGACCCGCCGTTGCCAGTGAGGAAAGCCCTTGCTGTGCCCTGCCTCATGCGGGTGTCGGCATCGGGCGTCATGCGGAAGTCGGCATCGAAACCGGCCTTCTCCAGTTGCGCCACGAGGACCGGCGTGATGTCATTGAAGATGGCGTTGATGTCGATAACGAGTTTCATGCGCTCGCCATTCTTCGCCCAGAAACCCTCGGCATCGGCCGTCCATCCTTTGCGCTCCATGATGACGGCTGACTTCGAGAGGTCGTGTACGCCGATTTCGTACTGCTCCAGCAAATCCTGAATCTCATCGGCATAGGCACGAAGCGGCGGGAAGTCGGGCAACGGCAGCAGCGAGTAGGTACCGGCGCCCTGCCAACCAATGGCGACGAGTTGTTCACGGTCGATGGCGTAGTTGACGGCCCGGCGGATCTCGGGATCGTCGAAAGGCGCTTCCAGATTGTTGAAGCCGAGGCAAATCGGCCACCAGTCCAGGTATCCGTGGGGCAGTTCTCTGCCGCTGAAGGTCGTCACGTTGGGATTGGCATCGAGGATCGATTGAATATTGGGTGGCCGCAGATCGAGGCTGAGGTCCATGTTGTTATTGATCAGGTTCTGGACTCGTTTGGTCCCCTCCATGTACGGCAGATAGATCAGGCGCTCGACCTTGGGTAACTCCCGAAAGCCGATCTCCGTTGCCCACCAGTTGTCCCGGCGATCCCAGACACGTTGCTCGGGCACAGAGATCTTGACGCGATACGGACCGGTGAAGACAGGCCAGCCCTTCTCCAGGTCGAAGTTGGCGAATTCCTTCGGGTTCTGGTGCTCCCAAATGTGCTTTGGCACGATGGGTATGCCGTTGTCGAAATTGTTGGTGAAGTAGCTGAATATGAACCGCGGATTGGCCCGGGTCAGACGGATGTGAGCCGTGTGATCGTCGGTTGCGATCGCGTCCTCGACCCAGGCTTCCATATCGGTGGAAAAGGCCAACTCCGGCGCGTTCCCCTTCAGCATATTGAGCGTGAAAACCAGGTCGTGCGCCGTCCAGGGATGGCCGTCGCTCCACTTCACACCCTCACGGATGTGCACGGTGACCTCGGTGAAGTCTTCGTTGTATTCGTGCCCCGTGGCGATCCAGGGGATGATGTTATCCTTCGCCGCGTAGGCGTTGTAGAAGTAGAGTGGCTCGTACAGAAAGTTCCAACCCGTCTTCGTGATGCCCGTGAGCAGGAAGGGATTGAAGGCCTTGTAGTCCTTGAACTGCCCGCCGCAGTCACTTTGGCTGGAGCAATCCATGATCAGCGTGCGGCTCCGGGGGATGCCACCGGATTGGTCGCCACCGCAACTGGCGATCACGAGGGCCAGCAGTGCATACGTCACAAGCCTCTTCATGCCTTGCCTACTCACTTTGCTTATGGGTCGTGCCAATGATCCGGGTCAGGTCGCCATCGGCCAGAGCTTCCTGCTTGTCGTACAACACGCAGGAGGCCACGCGGCCATCCTCGAGACGGTAGAGCGGGGGCATCTGCCCACAGCGTTCGTCGGCGTGCGCGCAACGAGGCGCGTAGCGACAGCCACCGATCACAGCCTCGGTGACCTCTGTATCCTTTTCCTCGATGGCTCCCTCGATCCAGGCATTGCCCGGATCAGGTACGGGAATCGAGTGGATCAGTTCGCGTGTGTAAGGATGCTTGGGATCCTTGATCACCTGCTCCACAGTCCCCGCCTCGGCGACCGTGCCATGGTAGAGCACCACGATCTTGTCGCTCACCTGGTACGCCGTCGTCAAGTCGTGCGTGATATAGATGAAGGAGATGCCGAAGTCGGTGTAGAGTTTGTGCAGGTTTGCCAGGATCGTCGCCCGCAACGAGGCATCGACCATCGACACAGGCTCGTCGGCGATGATCAGCTTGGGCTTCAGCAGCAGGGCGCGGGCAATCGTGATCCGTTGGCGCTGCCCCCCGGACAGTTGATGCGGGTAACGGCCCAGGGTCTCCTCCGGGCGCAGACCCACCGTGCGCAGGGCCTCGTCGATCTGCTCGGCTGCCTGTTGGGCCGACGACGCCAGACCGAACTTCTCGATCGGTGTGGTCAGGATGTGATCGATCTTGTAGAACGGGTTATAGACCTCGAAAGGATCCTGAAAGATCGCCTGCACATCCTGGCGGAAGGTGCGCCTTTGCTCCTTGGTCATGCTGCCGATATCCATGCCGCGATAGCGTACGGTGCCCGCTGTGGGTGGCTGCATACCCAGCAACATGCGCGCAATCGTCGTCTTGCCGCTGCCGGACTCCCCCGCAATGGTCGTAAACGAGGGTGTGTCCCCGTCGATGGCCAGGGTAAAATCATCGACGGCCACGGTCTGGGTGGTATCTGCACCCAGCAGGCCACCGCCACCCTTGTAGACCTTGCGCACGTGCTGTGCTTCAAGCAGAGGTGGCATGGCTCTCATCCTTTTCGTACAGCAGGCAGGATACATGTTGCCCCGGTCCCAGTTGCGTCAGGCCCGGCTCGTCGCGCGAGCAGCGCTCCATCGCCTGCGGGCAGCGCGGGTGGAACAGGCAACCCGTGGGCGAATCGAGCAGGGACAGACCGACCCCGGGAATCCCCTTGAAGGTGCCGCGCCGTTCGAATGACGGAATGCTTGAGATCAGCAGTTGCGTGTACGGATGTTGCGGATTGCGAAATACGTCCGCTACTGCGCCGACCTCGACGAGTTTGCCGCCGTACATGATGCCGACACGCTCTGCGAACTGCGCCATGAGACCCATGTCGTGGCCTACGAGCAGCACGGTCGCATCGAGCTGCAATTGCAGTTGACGCAGCGTCTGCATGATCTGCCGTTGCACCACAACGTCGAGAGCAGAAGTGGGCTCATCTGCCAGGATCAGACGTGGGCTGAGAGAGATCGCCTGGGCGATGCAGGCGCGCTGTTTCATGCCGCCACTGAGTTCGTGCGGGTAGAGCTGGGCCACCTCGGGTTTGAGGCCCACCTGATCGAGCAGTTGGGCGACTCTATCCTGGAACTCGACTTTGGTCCCCTCCTCGCCATGCTCGCGCATCGTCAGCGTGATCTGCTGACCGATTCGCATCACGGGGTTGAGGGAGTTCATCGCCCCCTGTGGTACCATGGCGACACGGCGCAGCCGATTTTCACGCACTTCCTCCGGCGACAACCTCAACAGGTCGGTGCCGTCATCGAATACGGCCCGTCCACCAGCGATGAACCCCGGGGTCTTGATCATGCGCAAAAGGGCGAGGATCATCGTCGTCTTGCCACTGCCCGATTCTCCCACCAGACCGAATCGCTCTCCCTTGTACAGCTGCAGATCGACATCGTTCACTGCCCGGGCGATACCCCGGCGCGTCTCGAAGTGCACCTCGAGGCCCTGGATGTCGAGCATTACCTCCCTGGTCTCGCTCATAGAGAGATCTTCCGCAGAGATCGCGCCTCGGGAGCCAGTGTTCACGCCGCTCATACGGCCTTTCGCTGCTTCGGGTTGGCCAGTTCGTCGAGACCGGCGGAGATCAACAGCAGGCCGACAAATACCAGGCCGATAAAGAAGATCGGGATCGCCCACCACCACCACATGCCTCGAATCAAGGCACTGAAGGTGATAGCCCAGTAGATCGTCATGCCGATCGTAGGATCGTTTTGCGGTCCCAACCCGAGTGCTTCCAGGCCGATGGAAGAGAGGATCGCCCAGTTCACTGCGTTGGCGAAAAGTGCCGCCAGGTATGGCAACAGGTTCGGAAAGAGCTCTTTCCAGATGATCTCGGTATCGCTCATACCGTTGAGTTTGGCCATCTGTACATAAGCGCGCTCACGCATGGTCAGCACCTGGGCACGGATGACTCGCGTGGGCCACATCCAGGCCAGCGACGCCACAACCATGGCCATGATGTTGACACTGATCTCTTCGCGGATCGTCGAGGCGATGGATATGAGCACAACCAGGCCCGGTACGGTGAGCAGAGTGTCGACGAAACCGCGCACGACGGTATCGAAAGTGCCACCCAGATAGCCGCTGGTAAACCCGAGAAAGATGCCGAAACCCAGACCCACGGCGCCGGCGAGCAGACCGACTCGCATCGTCAGGGGCACACCGACAACCATGACGGCCAGCAGGTCCCGGCCGGCGTCATCCGTTCCGAAGGGATGCTCCCAGGATGGCGCCATGCGGGGCGTCGTCGACAGGGGCTGCGCCATGTCGGTATCGACGAAGACCGGTCCCAACGTGCCGAAGAGCACGATGAACAGGATCAACAAGGTACCGGCGCCGAGCATCGGACTCTCGCGCAGGTAGTAGACCACCTGGTCGAAGCGCCGCATCAGGTGCCGCTCCGGTGCGAGATGCGTGGGTCGAGCAGGGGATAGAGAAAGTCCATGATCATGGTCACAAGGCCGATCGCCATGATCAGAATCAGCACGACGCCGTTGATGACCGTATAGTCGGACGCCTGGATCGCCTGGAACAGCACGGTGCCGATGCCGGGATAGGCGAAGATGACCTCAACGATGACCTGACCGGCGACGACATTGGCCAGCGACAGACCCAGGGCGGTGAACTGAGGCAGCATGGCATTGCGCAGGCCAAAGCGCAGAAAAATCGTGCGATTGCGCAGACCGTTGGCCTCGGCCAGGGCGATATAGTCTTCGCCCGAGGTCGTTACCATCATGCCACGCATACCCAGCGCCCAGAATCCGACTGCCTGCAACACGATCGCCAGCGCTGGCAGGATGGAGTGGTGGACTACATCGATGTAATAGTCGACGCTGGCGATGGCCAACATGCCTGGGGAGTAACCGCCCGACAGCGGAAACAGTTTCAGCTTGAGGCCGAGGATATAGAGGACGATCAGACCCAGCAGGTACGGCGGAATGGCAGACATCGTCATCAGCGGTACCGCCATGCCGCGCACCCAACGGGGCGACCCGGGCCAGGCCGACAGGGCGCCCATCAATGTGCCGATGGCAAAGCCGATCAGCACCGAAATCACCATGAGACCGATGGTCCACGGCATGGCATTGCCGATCAGATCGCCGACCCGGGCCGGATAGTTGGCCAGCGAGTAGCCGAGATCGAGCCGAACCGTATCGGCGAGGAAGTTCCAATACTGTTCGTAGAGCGGCCTGTCGAGGCCAAACTTGGCCTGATAGGCCTTCACCATGGCCTCGATCCCATCCTGGCGCAGGCCGCCACTGGCGGCCAACTGACCGAGCTTCTCGCGAATGGGATCACGCCCCGTGCCCAGGCGCGGCACGAAGAAGTTGACACTCGCTGCCGCCCACACCACGACCAGGAAGAGGGATACCCGTCTGACGATATAGTTCCAGTTCATGGCGAATAATTCCAGTTCATGGCGAACCCAGCATTAACGGCAATCCTTCGCCGGTGGGCAAGTCCAGGCCGGCCCGGCAGCCGACCGTCCATGAATCTGGCTCGTGCCGAAGGAGTGTACGGCACGAGCCAGCCAAGATCAGGCGACGATCTGATTACCTCAGGCTGCGCCCTGCTTGTATACGGCTTCGCGTAGACCCTTGATGTAGCCGATGGCGAAGAGCCGACCCACTGAGGAATACCCTGGACGATCGTTGTCGTCGCCCTCCATGGTTGGCACGTGATCCGGCCGCAGAACACCCTCGAAGCCGATGTCTCGATAGGCCTCCATGCAGGCGTACATGTCGGTCATGCCCTCGTCATGGAAGGTCTCCACGAATTTCTCAGGCGTGCCACGGACATCGCGGAAGTGCACGAAGTAGATCTTGTCATGAAAGTGGCGGATCACCTCGGGAAGCTGGTCGGTCATGAGCGTAAAGTTGCCCTGACAGAGGCAGATGCCGTTGACCGGACTGGGTGCGAGATCTACGAGCCGCTGGTAGTTGTCGATGCTGCGCATGATACGCCCCATGCCACGCAGCGGTGACAGCGGTGGATCGTCCGGGTGCATGGCCAGCTTGACGCCGGCTTCCTCGGCGACGGGAATCACCTTCTCAAGGAAGTATTTCAGGTTGTCCCAGAGCTGATCCTCGGTCACTTCACCGTATTCAGTGTTGGGCGCTTTCTTCATCAGTTCGTGGTCGAAGCCGGTGACATAGGCCCCGCCACGCCCGGGTGAGGTCGTCGACGTACGCGTCCAACTGAGCACCGGCATCCACTCATAACACCAGGTCTCGATGCCGAGGGCCCCCATGGACCGGATCAGGTCGATGGCGTAGCCGATCTCCTCGTCCTTTCCGGGCAGACCGAGCTTGGCCTTGTTGAGCGGCGGCCGCGCCTCGATGACGTTGAGTTCGAAACCCCCGTTCTCGTAGGCCGTCTTGGCGCGTACGAGATTGGGGAAACTCCAGGGCCGTTCATCCGGGTGGATGTCTGCCGGGTCTCCTGAGCGACCCGTATGTGGGAAGCCCCCGACCACATGGTCAACACCACACTGCTTGACCATTTTCCACAGGGATGACGGGTGGGGGGACATGACTTCAGCGATCTTGATCATCTCTCTCTCTTTCTCTCATTCTGGGCGTGGATGTTGGCGTACAACGAGCAATTGATCGGCGTCGACCGCCCCGACGTCTGTCACCGTCCCATCGGACCAGGTCACGCCGACGTGAGCGACACGCGTGGCTCCCAGGCCAAAGCGCAGCACGGTTTCGTTGGATCCCAGGTAGCCGCCTGCGGCACTGAGGGTGGCAATCTGCTGCGCGCCAGCTGCAAATACACGGACGCGACTCCCTGTTACGGTGCGCTTATCGGCCCCTTCGAGACGTACGGCGAGCCAATGACCGGGCGTCGGAGAATCGTTGCGCAGCAACGTCGGTGTGTCGTTCAGGTTGACGACAAAGACGTCGATGTCGCCATCCCCATCGTAGTCACCGATACAACTGCCGCGACTGACCTTGATCACCGCCATCCCCGGCCCGGACACTCTGGTGATGTCGGCAAAGACACCATTTCCGTCGTTGTGGAACAGCTGGTTTGGTTGGGCGTAGAGGGCGCCCGTCTCGGTGACATCGACCTGAGGATAGACATGACCATTGGCAACGAACAGGTCGAGATTGCCGTCCAGATCGGCATCGAGGAAGTGTGTCCCCCAACCCAGCTGGGGCACCGTCGCAGCCGCCAATCCCGCGTCGACCGTGGCGTCGGTGAAACGCCAGGCACCGTCGTTGCGGTAGAGCGTGTTGGTTTCACCGTAGAAGTTTGTCACATAGAGGTCCATGTCGCCGTCGTTGTCGTAGTCGGCAACATCGACGCCCATGCCCGCCTCCTCCTCCCCGTCGCCGTTAAAGGCGACACCCGCCTCGGT
>CALFPI010000641.1 GCA_937919035.1 uncultured Gemmatimonadaceae bacterium | reverse complement strand
TGTGGCCAGCACCCTTGCCGTTGCCGTGGGTGGCGCGTCCCCCGGGCTGCTGCATCAGGAGAACGAGGCCGAGGACCTGGCCATATCGGTGCGGTTGCCGTACGCCGCCCGCGCGGATCGTGCGCGGTTGGAACATCTGCGTGTGCCATCACCCTCCGGCCCGGTGCCACTGATTGAGTTGACACGCGTGGAACGCAGCCTCGGCGAGCGCAATATCTACCACAAGAACCTGTTGCCTGTGGTCTATGTCACCGCCGACGTCGGCGGCCAGTACGAAGCACCGGTCTATGCCATCCTGCAGTTGGGTGAAGCGATTGACGCGATGCAGATCCCGGAGGGCTACCAGATCAGACAGCAGACAGCTCAGCCCCCGGACAGTGATCAACAACTGTCGATCAAGTGGGACGGCGAATGGTATATCACGTACGAGGTCTTCCGTGATCTGGGCCTGGCCTTTGCCGCCGTGCTGATCCTGATCTACATCCTCGTCGTAGCCTGGTTCGAGAGTTTCCTCACGCCTCTGGTCATCATGTCGGCGATCCCCTTCTCCCTCGTTGGTATTCTGCCGGGGCACATGCTGCTGGGGGCCTTCTTTTCAGCCACGAGCATGATCGGCTTTATTGCCGGCGCCGGAATCGTGGTGCGCAATTCGATCATTCTCGTCGACTTCATCGAACTGCGTCTGGCGGAGGGGATGGATCTGGACGAAGCCGTCATCGATGCGGGCGCCGTGCGCTTCCGCCCGATGATGCTGACAGCGGCGGCGGTATTCGTCGGCGCCTCCGTCATTCTCTTCGATCCGATCTTCCAGGGCCTGGCCGTCTCCCTCATGGCAGGTGAGGTCGCCTCCCTGCTGTTGTCACGGATCGCCGTACCCGTGCTCTACCACATGATGGCAAAGCATCGGACCTCAACATCGGAGAGCAAGTGATGGTAAAAATACGCCGAATGTGGGACAGTTCTGTCCCATGTGATCATCACCCGGGACGTCCACGCCCCGTATTCGACTGAGGGATTGCTGTGACCGAACGAGCCCGGCCCGCCGATGTCGCCCTGCGTGACCAGATTCGCTCTTGTATTGTGCAGCGCGAAAATCTCGAGGCCATCTTCGATTCTGTCGCTGACGCCATCATCGCCGTGGATCTGCAGTTGCGCATCATCCAGTTGAACCGGGCGGCAACGCAGGTGATCGGTGTGTCGCGGGCGGCGGCTGTGGGCCTGTCCTGCCTGCAGGTCCTGCACCTGGATCCTGACCAGGATGTGTTGGCACGGCGGCTGCGGGAGCGCCGTGAAGAAGGGGGACTGGCGGTCATCCTGGGAGAAGTTGACGGTCGCGCGCGCCACGTGCTGGCCACAACCTGCCTGCTGCGCGACGAAAGTGACGTCGAACAGGGCATCGTGATCATTCTGCGGGATGTGACGGAGTTGGAGTCCATGCGCGGCCGGCTCGCCGGCGAAGGCACCTTCCACGGGCTGATTGGGCGACATCATGGTATGCGCGGGATTTATGAACTCGTCGAGCAACTCGCCGACAGTGACGCCACAGTTCTCATTCTGGGTGAGAGTGGCACCGGTAAAGAACTCGTGGCCAGTGCCGTGCACCGCTGCAGCCACAGGCGCGACGGGCCCTTCGTCAAGGTCAACTGTTCCGCGTTGTCGGAGAGCCTGCTGGAGAGCGAACTCTTTGGCCACGTAAAGGGCGCCTTCACCGGGGCCATCCGCGACAAGGTGGGGCGCTTCGAACAGGCGCAGGGCGGCACCATCTTTCTGGACGAGATCGGCGATCTTACGGCCCACGTGCAGGTCAAGTTGCTGCGTGTCCTGCAGGAACGCGAGATCGAGCGCGTCGGCAGTGGTCGCACCATCGACGTGGACTGTCGTATTATCGCCGCCACCCACCGTGATCTGCATAGCGGCATCGCCGAGGGCCGTTTCCGCGAGGACCTGTATTACCGACTCAACGTCATGCCCGTCACCGTGCCGCCCTTGCGTGATCGCACAGAGGACATTCCCCTGCTCGTCGAACACTTCATGGATCTCTTCCGGCATCGTACGGGTCGACCGATCCACAACATCAGCGCCGACACCCTCGACGTGCTGCTGCACTACCGCTGGCCGGGCAACGTGCGCGAACTGGAAAATGCCATCGAGCACGCCTTCATCCGCTGCCGTGGCGAAATCTTGCTGCCAGAGTGCCTCCCGCCACATCTGCAAGCCGATCCCGCTGCTACGGTTGCCCTGCCGGTCCCGGCAACATCCGCGCCTGCCGACCCATCCCGGAGTGAGCGCGACACCATACTCCGGGCCCTCGAGACGACGCAGTGGAGTCGGCGGGACGCAGCGATCCACCTGGGTATGCACCGCACGACGCTGTGGCGCAAGATGAGGGAATACAGCCTGTAGGCACGCCGATCGGGACAGGCTTGTCCCACCGTCAGGGGCCACCACAGGCGATTGTCAGGGCCGCTGCTGGTATGGAACGTGCTATGTGTTGGGCGGACGACCCCCGCAAGGAGACTACCGTTGCCAGCGACCCGATCTGCTCTGCTCGATTCCTACTGGAAAGACATCCGTCACTGTGAACCGCTGTCCCGTGAACAGGAAGTAGAACTGGTCCGGCGCGCGCGGGCCGGCGACGGCGACGCCATGCGTGAACTCATCGCCGCCAACGTCCGCTTCGTTGTCGCCGTCGCCCGCGAGTTCCGCGGCACCGGATGCCCGATGAATGAATTGATCTCGGATGGCAATCTCGGTCTGGTCGAGGCGGCCCGACGGTTTGACGAGACGCGTGGCTTCAAATTCATCACCTATGCCGTGTGGTGGATCCGGCAGTCCATTCGGCGCTCCCTGGCCGAGCGCCGGGGTACGGTCATGGCGCCGTCCAATCGCATCGCCGATCTCAAGCAGGTGGAACGGGCCCGTCTGCAACTGTCGCAGAGGTTTGGGCGCACACCGACGGCCTTCGAACTGGCCGACGAGACCGGGTTCTCCACGCGCCGGGTCTACCGTGCCCTCGAGGTCGCCATCCCTGATGTGCATCTGGACCGCTCGCTCTACAGCGAGGATGAAGACACGTCGGTCTCCTCTCTGTTTGAGTCCAAAGATCCGGCTGCCGACAGCGAGGTCGAGGAGCACGAAGAGAAAAATCTGGTCGAGCGCTGCCTGAGCACGCTGGGCAGTCGCGAGCGCGAGATCATCCGCCGCTACTACGGCTTCGATGACTGCGAACCCATGACCCTGGAAGAGATCGGTCGGACTTTTGGCCTGACGCGTGAACGGATCCGTCAATTGCGCGACCACGGCCTGACGCAGTTGCGAGCCCGTTTTGGCGACGTGCTCCAGGAACTGTCGCGTAATTAACCGGGGCCCGCCTGCTACATCAGTAGACGAAATCCTCAATATCATACAGGGCCCGCCGTGGCCCACCCGAGTCCCGCGGCGTCAGCGCCGCTTCGATCTGCTGCCGCTGCTGTAACATCTCGGGCTCCGTCACTTCCCGCAGACCGCTGGCCTGTGCCTGCAGTTCGTACTCGCCACCGACGCGCAAGGGGCTGAAGAAGACGATATCGCGGCCCATGAGCCGCATCCGCCGCAGCGTACGCGCCGTTTCCTCCACATGTTCCTTGGCCAGACCGTCGCCGCCGGCTCCCAGCAACACGATGATGCCTACCGACAGACCACACTGACGCAGCCGGCGAACCGCAGCGATGGCATCGGCGGCACCACCTGCCTTGCCGAGCAGCCCACGCACCACATCGCTGCCAGACTCCAGACCAATGTAGATGTGTTGCAGGCCGAATCCCGCCAGGGCGCGCAGGTCCTCATCGGTGTGTCGGCCAGGGCTCAACACGTCGGCAAAGGCGGACAGCTCCCGGAAAGCTGCTTCGGGGAAGGCGGCGCGCACGCTGGCGACCTGCGGCAACAAGCGGGTGGATGGCACTGCCAGCAGATTCGCGTCCCCCAGAAACAGATGACGACGCGCGTGCAGACCGCCACCGAAGTAGCTGCGGATGCCGGCAAGATGCTCATCCAGGTCCTCCGGGGACCGGACTTCATACGGCCGATCACGATAGAGGCTGCAGAACGTACAGCGGTTCCACGCACACCCGCAGGTGATCTGCACAAGCAGCGCATTGTAGCGATCCGGCGGCAGGATCGGCACCGATGTGTAGAGCTTGCCAAAGGCGGCCACGTCACGTGCCAGGCGCGGCGCATCCCACGTCAGCAGAGACCGCAGCAGATCACCCAGATCCTGGCGAACGAAGGGCTCCTCGGCGTCGATCTCTGCACCATCAAGTCCGGCGAGCAACAGCTGAAGGCTGGCACCCACCCGTAGCCACAAGGCGTCCGCCTCCGCCGCCAGCAACCATTTGCGTTGTGGCCCATGACGCAGACCGCGGGCCCGCACACGGCCATCGAAGCCGCGACGATGGTGCACGCCGTCGAGCAGGCAACTCCAGGGCCGGCCCTCGCCGTCAAAGGTGTAGACAGTGAAAACATCAAGACAGATAGACGTTGTTGTCGTTTTTCGGCGTACCTGCCAGAGTCCCGGATGGCCCAGGATCCGCACATCCGCTCGCAGGCGCAGGGGCAAGGTTGTGGAGGGCGCGCTCATGCCCTGGCCTCTGCAATCATCATGCCCGGGGGGCAGATCGGCAACCGTCAGCCGGTGGCGACTGCGTCCGTCGCCCTCATCGCCTCGTGGATCGCGCTCAGGTTGCCGCTCCACCGGTCGCTTGGCAAGGCACCGGTGGACAGCACAACCCGGGCACCCTGCGCACGTTTGACGATATCGCGAACCCAGCGCCCAACACCATCTTCCGGCAGCAGGTGCACCGCCGGCGGCACTTCAAGCCACAGAGTCGTATTCGGCCAGGCACGCCGCGCCTCCTCCAGTCGAAAGCCGGTGTCCGTGAAGCCTTCGACATAGTCGACGTGGGTCTGGGCGATGGACTCCGCCAGATTCCGTGGATCGCCCTGGAGCTGAATTCCTGCCAGTTTGCCATTGCTGTGCATGACATCGGCGAAGTCCCGCAGGTGCGGCAGGAAATGCTTGGTGAATTGCTCGGGGCTGATCTCCCGGGCGTTGAGCAGACCACCGTAGGTGATGGCCAGAGCCGGTGCCTTGGCGATCTTCACGACACGCCGATGCTGGCTCTCGGCGACCGCCTTGCAGAGCTTGAGCACCTCCAACTGGCGCTCACTCCACTCGTGCGCAAAGACTTCCATACCCATGAGGGTGTGCATGATATAATGCAGCGGCGAGGCCCCCAGATTGGGGCGCAACAGGACATCTTCGCCCATGTCACGCTGGGCCTGGTCGAAGGTGGCAAGGTCCGACTCGAAACGCTGATCGCCGAATAGCGCCATCAGCGGTCGATAGTCGCGCTGCGTCTTGAACAGGCGCTCCGTCGTCCAGGACGTGTGGCTCTCACTGGCATGGCGCACGACGCTGCAGAGATCGCCGTCGTTGGTGCGCACCCGGATACGCTCAAATACGGCACCCGCCTTGCCGGAGAACAGGCGTTCCTCGACAACGTTGTGATACACCGTCTCCAGCAGTCTCGGTCCGGATTGCACCAGACAGAGACCGGCATTGCGCAGATCTCGCTCGATCTGCGAACGCGGCACGCGAGCGGCAGAGCTCGTCAGTGGAATCCTGTCGACGGGTTTCCCTGCGAGGGCGCTCAACACGTGCGCACGGGGCGTCATGGAACGTTGGGTTCAGCTCAGTCCCGTGACATGGCCGCTGGCGTCGACATCGATGTTCATGAATGCCGGGCGCAGTGGCAGACCGGGCATGGTCATGATGTCGCCACACAGCGCATACAGAAAGCCGGCGCCCGCCGAGAGCCGGACTTCGCGCACCGGAACGGTGAAACCTGTCGGGCGCCCCTTGAGGGTTGGATCATGCGACAGCGACGCCGGTGTCTTGGCCATGATCACAGGTAGATGACCAAAGCCGAGTTCGATGAAGCGATCGATCTGCGCCTGTGCCCTGGCGGTGATGTCGATACCATCAGCGCCGTACACCTGTGTGGCGATGGCGTGCATCTTGGTCGCCACGGAGGCATCGGCGTCGTAGAGAAAATGGAAGGCTTTACGACCGACGCCCTCGTCACAGGCAGCGATCACCGCTTTGGCCAGTTCGGCCCCGCCCGGTCCCCCATGCGCCCAGACTTCGCTTGTGGCGGTGGCCCCGGCGCCAGCGGCGCTGGCGGCGGCAATCACGCGCCCGATCTCGGCATCCGTGTCCGTGGGAAAACGATTCACGCAGACCACGGCAGGCAGACCGAAGGCAGCGACGATACCAATATGCGCCACCAGGTTGCCCAGGCCCTGCTCCAGACAGGCCATCTCGTGGGCCGCCGAAGGTGGCGCGACACCCGTCTTCGTCGGCAGCAGGCCACCGTGCTCCTTGAGGGCCTTTACCGTGGCCACGACGACGGCGCAGTCGGGCCGCAGGCCGCTGGCACGGCACTTGATGTGGCTGAATTTCTCGAAACCGCAGTCTGAGCCAAAGCCGCACTCGGTGACGAGATACCCGCCATCGGCCAGCAGGCCCAGGGCAATCTGATCGGCAACAATGGAACTGTTGCCGTGGGCGATGTTGGCAAAGGGTCCGGTGTGCACGAGCACGGGCGATCCCGCCAGGGTCTGCATCAGCGTTGGTTCGATCGCATCGTTCAGCAACGCCGCCATAGCGCCGGCGGCGCCCAGATCCTCGGCGGTAACGGGACGACCGGCTTGATCGAAGGCGACAACGATCCGGCCCAGGCGGGTGCGCAGATCGCGCCGATCCGTCGTCAGTGCCAGGATCGCCATGACCTCGGAAGCGGCGGTGATATCGAAGCCGCCCTCACGTTCCGGGCCATCCTGGCCCCCCTGACTCAACCCGATGCGACGCAGAGCCCGGTCATCGACATCAACGACCCGCTTGAACAGCACCGTTTCCGGATCGATATCGAGGCGGCGCAGGCCGGCGCGAGCCAGTCGGCCGTCGCTGACGCGAGCCTCGTGATATATGCGTGAGTCCACGGCCGCCGCCAGCAGATTGTGGGCTGCGCCCACGGCGTGGATGTCGCCCGTCAGGTGCAGATTCAGATCGTCCATCGGCACAACCTGAGCATGCCCGCCACCGGCGGCGCCCCCTTTGATACCGAAGGTTGGCCCCTGTGACGGCTGCCGCAGCGTCGCCACAGTGGGGTGGCCGAGCGTTGCCAGGGCCTGCGACAGACCGACGGTGGTCACCGTCTTGCCCTCCCCTGACTTGGTCGGTGTCATTGCCGTGACCACAACATAGCGGGCCTTGCTGGCTGCAGCCGATGCGGCGCTGACCGCATCGAGGTGGACCTTGGCTTTGAACGGACCGTAGGACTCCAGATCCGCCGCGCGCAGCCCGACGTCGGCGGCGACATCGAGAATCGGCCGCAATACTGCGGCCCGGGCTATTTCCAGATCACTCTTCATCGAGAGGCAATTTCCCTGGTGTCGAGGCGCGACGGATCGATGGGGACATCGCCCCAGGCCTCGACCATGTCACTGATTCGTTCGATGCGTTCGGAGAGCGCATCGGGCATCACGTTGTCGGCCACACCAAGGATGAAGGCTTCACCTGGTGCTGCCGTGCGGAATACATCAACCATATAGGACTCGAAGGCCGCCTCTGAGTAGGTAGGCTCGAGAATCACAGAGGGCACTGCACCCCAGATGATAACATCCGTCCCCCAGGCCCGGCGAGCCTCGGCGAGTGTGCAGGTCGCCTGGGGTTCGGTGGTGAAGGTCTCGGCCATGTCGAATCCGGCATCGCGCATCTGTCCAAGGATCAGGCGAGAGTCGTTGTCGGCGTGGGTGCACAGTGTCTTGCCGTGGTCGTGCAGCAGACCCGACAGGTCACGATAGTACGGGGTGATATAGCGCTCGAACAAGGGCGGCGGCGTCAGGCCGGAGTCGAAATGCAGCCCGTGGAGAATCAGTTGCGCCGGTGAAGCGGCCACAACCGGCCACTGTCGCTCACGATCCAGCTCCTCCATGCGGCGCAACAACGCCTCGACCCGGTCGGGACAATCCGCCAGCAGGTAGTAGGCATTCTGGTAACCAGCCAGCTTCTGCAGAAAATGATGGAACGGCACGTCACCAGCGGCGACCAGGGGATAGCCGTCGTCGCCGATCTCCTGGTCATAGGCGTCATAGGCGTCGTAGGTCGGTGTGTAGTGGGTGTTTTCGAAGAGATACTGGGCCACCGCCAGGTCCGCCGGCTCCTTGACGATGTGCTCGACCTCGAGGCTGCCGATGCCGGCTTCGGCAAGCACATCCGTCGTGCGGTACCTGGAGGTCACCGTACCGGCCGGTGTTCGATAGGTAAACAGGGTCGATTCCCCGTCCGGCCGCTGGCTGATCTCCACATCACCACGCTGCTCGGTCACGAATACATGACCGTCACGGGCGGGGGTCCCCAATCGCAGTTCGCGTTCCACCTGGCGCAGGCTCATGCCGGCGAAACGCGCCGGCAATGTGCCGCGCCGGGTCTGTGCCGTATGCCACAGCAACAGCCGCGGAATCCACGGGATTCGATCCGGGCGGCGGCCGGCCATGATCGCCAGCAGTCTTTCACGATTCGTCATATGGCAACCTGGCTCTATTTCGGGGGAGATGCGGCCGCCGGCAGGCGCCCCACATCAATGACCTCGGGACAATCACCGAGGACCTCGTTGCGCCACGAAGACGTATGTACGAGAGAGAAATCCTTCGGCGGCTGCAACGGCTGCAGCGCATCCAGATCGCCCGCAGCCAACTGGGCTTCGATGACGCGACCCCAGTAACAGCGCCGTTCGGGAGTGACCTCACAGCCACCGTTGAGATCCGCCCCGGCACAGGGGCCGTTGAGCAATCGTTTGGCACA
>CALFPI010000640.1 GCA_937919035.1 uncultured Gemmatimonadaceae bacterium | reverse complement strand
TGCTTCGATTCTCAAAGCTGTACTCAAGAATCGCGCCGGGGATGCCGGAGTTGATGGTGTCGAGGGGGATAAAGGGATTGAACCCTGTGACACGGACCCGCAGTGGGACGTCGGGGTCGGTCAGGCGAATCGTGCCGAAAGGATATTCACCGGAAAAGGCAGCTTTGCTGAAGCGGGGAAGTCCTTCATGGCCACCCTCCCGGAAGCCCTGACCCTTGGTGCCGAGGTTGTACTTTTTCTCGACGGGCATTGGGCCTTCCAGCAGCTTCGTAACGGGCGTCCGGCCTTTGATGTGTAACAGTGCGAAGGCGGCGTCCGTTGTTCCGTGGCCATCGGGCACGCCCGATGTCGCCGGCTTGTTGCGTATGGAGAAATCCTGCAGGCCCCCCTGCCCGTTCAGGCAGATGCTGCCGGCGCCCAGTCCACCCAGTGGCATGGCGATCTGCAGCAGATCCTGGCCCTCGAAGGTGCGCTGTGATTTTTGTCCGGCCAGGGCGGAACGGCTGTAGGGTTTTGCTTTTTCCATGTGGGCCTCTCGGAGTGGTCACAGACACTGTGCGTGGCGATGCAAGGATCGGACGCCTGGCTTATGCCGGCAATAGGGACAAAGGGCAACTTTGTTCGTACGGTTGTCCCCTGCAAATGGAACGCCAGTTCCTCATTACAACTCTGGAGGCCAGCATGAGTTCGTCGTCCCACTTTCAAATCCTCGGATCGGGTGCTGGCGATGCCAACTTTGGCGCGCCAGATACGTCGGCACTGCCGCAGGAGGATCAGCGCCGATTCACCTGCAACTTTCTGACACCTGATGTGCTCATCGATTTCAACCATCATACGCCGGGGGCTCTGGACACATTCGACATCGACCCGGCGACCATCAGGTATCTGCTCATCAGTCACGGCCACTTCGACCATTTTCAGCCACTCGAGATCATCCGTTTTGCGGCGTCGTTGCCGCAGCCGCTCAAGGTCTTCGGCAACAGCATGGTCATCGATGCGCTGGAGTTGTGCCGCAACACCCTCTATGACGAGACGTCAGGACGTTTCGTCAAGCATCAGGAGCCAACCAATCTGGAGACCGAGAAACTGGTCCTGGGACGCCGGGTAGCGGTGGGTGACGTGCAGGTTACGCCACTGCTCGGCAACCACTACATGAACAAACCCTACTGCATCATGGAACAGCAGTCGCTCAACTTCCTGATCGAGAGGCAGGAGAAGAGGATCTTCTACGGCCTCGACTCCTCCTACATGATGCCGCAGACGCTGGACCTGCTGGCGGGCAAGCCTATCGATCTGGCCATCATGGATGCCACCTTCGGCGCGCGGCAGATCGATCCCGTCACATCCGGCCACCACAACTGGATCATGCTCGACGAGACCCTGGATGATCTGCGCGCCAGAGACTGCATCAACAGCCGCACCGTCATCGTTGCCGCTCATCTGAGCTGTGGCAATATCGGCGTTCATGATGAGGTCGCCCCGCAGCAGGCGGACAAGGGTATCACCATGGCCTACGATGGTCTGATTCTGCCCCTCTGAGGAGGGCCGCATGTCGCATGAGGTCGACCAGATCCGGATCTCCTGCCTTGACCAGCACGTGCTTTCGGGGTCGGTCCGTGCTGAAGCTGAACCGGAGGGCGCCTACGGGATCAAGCCGTCGATCGAGTGATCCATCATTCGATCTCAGCGCTACACTTCGAAGGTCGGTTGCGTGTAGCTGGGGTTGTGAGCGAAGCGCTTCAGCCCTAGCCGTATGCCCGCCGTTGCCCCCGGTCCAAGTCGAACCTGCAGGTACGGGCCGTCCACCGTGATCGGCGTCGCCCCCTCCGCATCACTGCGCACGTCGGTGAAGGCGTGTTCGCCGCAGCCGCCGGACTGGATGAGCACCTGCTTCGCCTCGATGGTATCGGTATTGACCAGAACCACGTGGATGTGATCGGTCTCGACCTTGTCCACCAGAGCCGCCACGTGTGGCGGCAGACCCGGTCGACGTGCCGCCACATCGTAGTAGCGCACGGCAGCGTGCACCATGCCGCCGTGGTACACGGCGGTGGGCGTCGCCATGGCCATCTGCATCAGTCCCTCAGGGATCACGGGATTGACGTTCTGCCAGTGGTGGACGTCCTGCCATTCGGGCCCGTCGTTCCATGTGGTCCAATCGAGACTCTCCGCATCGATCTGATCGAGGCGCTTGCGCATGTTGTTGTAGGTGTTGTCCAGAACCCGTGTGGGGAACTCCGGATTGCGGCCGACGGTGTATTCGAACCACTCGTGGATCGTGAAGCTGCCTGCCTTGCCGAGACCGGGCAGGGGTCCATCTGCGGGCAGGGGACGGTCGCCGTACTGCTCATCGATCCGATCCATGTCCTGCTGCTGACGGCCCACGGAATAGGCGTGCATCAACAGGCGCAGGGTCTGGCTGGAGGCGTGGGGGATGTACTCGAACCAGCCTTTCTCCCCGTGTTTGTTGGGGATCATGATCTTGCCGTCCTCCTGCTTGCGCATCTCCCACAGGCGATCGGCCTGTGAGCGGAACAGGTCGAGCCACGAGGCGTCCCCCGTCAGCAGTGTCGCATTGCAGCCGGCGTTGCACATGGCCTCGA
>CALFPI010000639.1 GCA_937919035.1 uncultured Gemmatimonadaceae bacterium | reverse complement strand
GGCGGGGCTGGAGCGACACTACGGCGGACGACCGGAGTATTCCAGGGCAAGGCAGATACAGCAGATGGAGCTTGCCACGATCGAAAAACTCGGCTACCCGTCGTATTTCCTCATCGTCCGGGAGATCCGTGAGTGGGCCAACACGCGCTTTGCCGAGGGCTATCGTCGGCCCACGGACTGCACCATCCTGCGTGGCAGCGCCGCCAACAGCCTCACGTTCTACAACATCGGGGTCAGCGATCTGGATCCGATCCGTTACGATCTCTACTTCCAGCGCTTTCTCAACGAGGAGCGCGCCTCGCCCCCCGACGCGGATCTGGATTTCGGCTGGGATGAGCGCGACGAAGTGCAGAAATTCATCGCCCGCCGCTGGGGGCAGGAGCGCGTGGCGGTGACGTGTACGACCAACCACTTCCGCGAGCGCGCCGCCTTCCGCGAGACGGCAAAAGTCCAGGGCTACACCGACGAGCAGGTGAGTCAGATCCTCGACTCGCACAAGTCCACGACCAAGCGGATTGAAGATGACGAGATCCGCAACATCTGGAACGTTGCCGCAACGGTGCGGGGCAAGCCGCGGTTTCTCGGGCAACACCCCGGGGGCGTGCTCATCACCAATCAACCCATGCGACGGCACGTGGCCTGCGAACGTTCCGGAGGGCAGACGGATCGCATTATAACCCAGGTCGACATGCACAATGGCATCGACGAGTTGGGACTGATCAAGTTCGACATCCTCGGCAATGGCTCGCTGTCGGTACTGCGCGACGCCCTCGCGCAGCTGGCCGAGCAGGGCGAAGAGGATCCCCATGTCTTCGATCTCGAGAAATGCTACGCCGACCCTGCGGTCAAAGACCTGATCCGCAAGGGACGCACCAAGGGCATCTTCTACATCGAAAGCCCGGCCCAGACCCGGCTCAACAAGAAGGCCCAGGCAGAGACCTTCGCCGAGATCACGATCACTTCCAGTCTCGTTCGTCCGGCTGGGTCCAAATACACGGCGACCTTCGTCGAACGCGAGCGTCAGCGTAAACAGGGCCGGAAGGACTGGGATTTCCTGCATCCAGCCCTCGAACCCATCCTGCACGAGTCCCACGACGTGTGTGCCTTTCAGGAAGACGTGACCAAGATCTGCCACCAGATCGCCGGCCTCAGCTACGGCCAGGCGGATCGAATCCGCAAGATGATGAACTCGTCACACGAAGGCGCGCCCGAAGGGGTCGCCTGGCAAGAGACGGAGGCGGCTTTTCTGCAGGGTTGCGTGCAGCACAGCGGCTTTACAGCAGAACAGGCGGCCGAGGTCTGGGACCGTGTCAGTTCCTTCACTGGTTTCAGCTTCTGCAAGAGTCACTCGGCGACCTATGCCCAGTTGTCATTCCAGTGCACCTATCTCAAGGCGCACTTCCCGGCGCAGTTCCTCAGTGCCGTCATCAGCAACAACCACGGGTTCTATCGTCGCGACGTGTACCTCAACGAGGCACGGCGCTGGGGTTGCCGCATTCTGCCGATGGACATCAACGACTCGAGGGTGAAATACGCCGGCCGTCGGCGGCTGATTCGACCGGGTTTCATGCATGTGCGCAGCGTCCGCGCCTCCATGCTGCAGCGTCTGGAGGCGACACGACGGACGGACGGACCCTTCCGGGATCTGGTGGACTTTGCCGAGCGCACGGCAGGGGAAGCGCACAAGGCTGAGATCGAACGCCTGATTCTGGTGGGCGCCTTCGATGGTTTCGACCTGAGCCAGCCGGAGAGCCTGTGGCTGCTGGACGACGTCTTCGCACATCTGCAGGGGGCCGCCGGTGCGGCAGATGCCAGCGGCAGCGGCAGCCTGTTCGGGGGCACTGGCGTACTCGAGAGCCTGGCGCGGGAAGTACCCCGGGGCCTGCTGAAAAACTACAACCTGGCGCAGAAGTGCCTCAATGAGCTGGAGCTTCTGGGCTACATGCTGTCCGGCGACATCCTCGAGATTCTCGATCTGCACCCGGCCTCCCGCGGTGCGGTGCCGATGGCCGACGTGGCAGAGCATCGGGGCAAACGTGTGAAGGTCTTCGGTCGCCAGGTCACCGAGCGCATGCATCGAGTGCAACGGACAGGAGAGCCGATGATGTTCCTGACGCTGGAGGACAGGTCGGAGACAGTGGATGTCATCCTCTGGCCGGATGTGTTCGAGCGGCACGCCGATGTCCTGCTGGGGGGCGGGCCCTTCGAGGTGGTCGGGCGTGTCGAAGAGGACTGGGGGACGTTTTCCCTTGTGGCAGAGAAGATCAGGGCGGTGGAGTGGTCGCCGAATGTCGTTGATCTCGAACTGGCATCGGCGCGACTGGCACAGAGTTTCGGCGCCGACTATGTGTATCGCGATGTCGCCGTAGGAGCCGCCGCCTGATGGGGCGCTCGCTGAGACTTTCGTTCGGGATCGTGCTCTTCGAGACGGTGCTCGAAGGGACGGGGCCCGAAGAGACAGGGGCTCGAAGAGACAGGGGACCAATGAAGTGACGCATCCTTGCCGTCCTCGACCGCAGCCCCTGTGGGTCCGGGTCGAAATCGACCAGTACGCGGCTCAGGCGCTGTTGGCGCAGGATCCCGCCCTGGCGGCGGTGGCCTTCGGGGTCGTCCGCCAGCGTGAGGACAGCCACAAGGCGTCACTCTTCGCAGTATCCCCTTGCGCCCGGGCGTGTGGCGCGGAGCCGGGCATGCCGGTTTTCGTCGCGCGCCGCAAGGTGGGCGGCAGCTTCCGCATACTGCCCCGTAGCGAAACCGCGGAAGCCACCGTGCGCGCCGCCCTGCGCCGCCTCTGTGCCGACTGGACCCCCGCGCATCACGTCAGCGACGCCTCGGCATGGCTCGATCTCTCCGGTACGCCGATCGCCCGAGGGGTGCCCTGGAACGAACTCGGTGAACGGCTGCGCGCGGCGCTGCAGCGGCGCACCGGTCTGCAGCAGCTGGCCATCGGGGTCTCGGCGTCGCGCGTGGTGGCGCAGATCCTGGCCCGCCAGGTCCGTCCCGAGGGTGTGATCACCTGCCCCGTTGGACAGGAGCAGGCGCGGCTGGCCACGGTTGACGCCGACAGCCTGCCGGGGTTGGCCGGCGCCTGTCGCGAGCGGGCGCACATGTACGGCCTTGAGCGGGTGGATCAGTTGCTGCAACTGGATCGCAATACGTTGATCCGCCGCTTCGGCAAACAGGAGGGCGGGCGCATGTACGGCCTCCTGCGGGGGATGGCGTCCGAGACGCAAGCCACCGAAGATGGCATCGGGGCTGAGACGGTGCTGCGCACGGACGTCAACGACGAGTCCCTGCTGCACGAGGCCGTGCGTCTGACGGCAGACAAGGCGACACACGAATTGCGCCGGGCCCGGCTCGTGGCGCAGGCCGTGCGCCTGCAGCTGGTCTATTCGGACAATCGCCGCGCTCAGAAGACCATCCGGTTGCCGGCAAGTACCGACGATTTTTCCGCCATCGGCGCGGCATCGCTGACGGCATT
>CALFPI010000638.1 GCA_937919035.1 uncultured Gemmatimonadaceae bacterium | reverse complement strand
TTCGGTCTGGCAACGGCCGTCGACGCCGGCACCATCCATATCCGTGTAGATCAGGAGCTGAACGACCCGCAGCTCATGACCGAGTTCATGGCCGACATCGAGAAGGTCACAGTCGTTCCCGACCTGCCGGCCCGGGTTGTGGTCAACGAACGCACCGGGACGGTCATCATCGGTGAGAACGTCTCTGTCTCCGCCGTAGCCATGAGTCACGGCAGCCTGAAACTGAAGATCCCGGGAGACAGTGGTGATGGCGGCGATCTCTTTGGCGGTGGTGCCGAGGTCGTCGAGGAAGTGGATCATCTGCACCCGATCATCAACAGCTTCGACGTGGGTGCCATGCCCACCGTGCGGGAGCTTGTGCGCAACCTGAACGCTCTGGGCGTCACGCCGCGGGATCTGATATCGATCCTGCAATCCCTGAAAACGATCGGCGCCCTGCGCGCCGACCTCATCATCCAGTAGAGGAAGCAAGATGTCTGACCTCCTGGGAGTGAACCTTACGGGTGTCGCCGAGCAGCAGATGCTGCAACGCCAGGGCAGCGCCCGGAACAGTGTGTTGAAGAACCGGTCGATGCTCGACCAGCTGCGCTCCGGCACACGTGGCGTCGACACAGAATCGACGCGTCAGGCGCTGCGTGATGCCTCGACCGAGTTCGAAGCGGTGTTCATGAACCAGCTCGTCTCTGCCATGCGCAAGACCGTAGGAGAGAGCGGACTCATCCAGAAGAGCCAGGGCGAGAAAATGTTCGAGGGCATGCTGGACGAGGAGTGGGCCCGCGGCCTGGCTGGACGTAACGGCCCCGGCGGTCTCAGTGAGATGATTTACCAGCAACTCAGCCGCCAGATGGGGCTCGAAGATGATGCAAGTACGACGAGTACGATCCACCCGACGGACGCTTCCCCGCTTCCAGTCCCGGCTCATCCCCTGCTGACACTGCCGACGGCGGCGACGCCGATCAGCCTGAACGTAAAAGAGAAATGACAACAACATTTTCCGATGACCGTGCCCATCCCGGTGCAGCATCAGGGGTACCCGAGACGCCTGGTGTGGGTCACCTTGTAGAGGTGATCAACGACGAGGTGCGTGTGTTTCATGAGTTGCTCGACACGCTGCAGCAGGAACAGAAGGCGATCGTCGCCGATGACCTGCCGCTGATTGAGGAACTGGCGGTGCGCAAGGCCGATGGTGTGGGGCGTGCCCAACGCCTGGAGGGGGAGAGGTTGCGGCTTGTTCGGACCCTCTCCGAAGCCCTCGAAGTTGATGCCGCCCGGGCCGATCTGGCGCGTCTGATCGAAGCCATTGACGGTCGGCACGCTGAGGAACTGGCCCGTATGCGCCAGGTGCTGCTCGATCTCAACGGCAAGATTCGACGAACCAACGAGAACAATGCTTTCCTGATCCGCCAGTCCCTGCGCTATACCGAACGTTGTATCGACATCCTCACCGGGGACCCGGGGGATCGGGGTGTCTATGGCAAGTTTGGCAAAAACATGAAGCGGTCGGGGGGCAATTCGGTCCTCAACCGCACGGTGTAGGGCACCCGAACCGGACCCATCATGGCTGTCACCGCATCCAACGGCATCGAGATCGGCCGCCGCGCCCTGCAGGCAGGGCAAACGGCACTGCAGGTCACGAGTCACAACATCGCCAATGCGAGCACCCCGGGCTTTGCCCGCCAGTCCGTGAACCTGACGAATGTGGCCGGCGTTCCGGGCAGTGCCACAGGCGCCGGCGTCAACGTCAGTTCCGTCGTCAGTCAGCGGGATGCATTTCTTGACTCACAGGCGCGTGTCGAGATGCAGGTTCTGGGGCGCTGGGAGGCGATGGAGCGCGCCTTCGTCGGCATCGAAGGTATTTTCAATGAACCCACAGGCGCCGGCTCAAGTGAAGCGGGGACGATCTTCAATGAGCCATCCGGCCTTGGCCTGAGTGGCTCACTCAGTCGCTTCTGGAACGCGTGGCAGGATCTGGCCAACGTCCCCGAGAGTGGTGCGGCGCGGGCCTCGGTGCGTCAGGAGGCGGATTTCCTCGTGACCACCATGAATCAGATCTATACGCGCGTTGCTGACAGCCGCAGCGGCCTCGATGATGACATTGTGCGCCAGGTGCGCGAGATCAATGGTATCCTCGATTCGCTGGCGAGCATCAACAGCGAGATTCCTCGAACCAACCTGGACGGTACCGTCGGTGGTGATCTGGTGGACGAACGCAACCGGTTGCTGGAGGACCTGTCGAGCCGCGTCGACATCTCGGTCCTGGAAAAGGAGAATGGTCAGGTCAGTGTCCTGCTCTCCGGGCACAACCTGGTGCAACACAACCAGGCGGTACACCTGGCGGTCCGTACCGTGACACAGAACGACTTTCCCACATCGGTCATCTCTTTCTCCGATGATGGCAGCCTGACACCTGTGCGTGAAGGCCAGTTGAGCGGTCTCATTGAGGTCCGCGACAAGACCGTCCCCGACATCCTGGCACGCCTCGACGCCGTTGCGGGCGCGATGGTGACGGAAGTCAACCGGATGCATCGCACGGGCACGGGTGCTCTGGGGTCCACAGCAGTCGATTTCTTCGACAACTCGAGACTGTCCGCCAGCAACATTGCCGTGGATGACAAGATCATAGCGGATCTGAACAACATCGCCGCCTCAGCAGATGGAAACAGTGGCGACAACGGCATCGCCCTTGCCATAGCGGGCATGCGCAATACTGATGACCTCGCCGGTCTCCAGGGCGACACGGTAGAAGGGTTCTTCTTCACCCTGCTCGGCGAAGTCGGCTCGCGCAGCAAAGAGGCGCAGACCATGGCGGAGAATCACCGGCTGTTCTCCAGCCAGATTGACAATCGACGCCAGGCTGTTCAGGGGGTGTCGCTGAACGATGAGGCTTCAAACCTGGTGCTGTACCAACGAGCCTATCAGGCTGCGGCGCGCACGGTGTCCATTATCGACGACCTCATGGAAGTCACGATCAACCTGTGAACGAGTCCATGACAAACGATGTAACTCAAAGTGGGGATTTATGATGGCGAGATTTTTGCACCCCCGCTATATTTGGAAAAATCTGCGGGATAGGGGCAGGTCATGCGTGTAACGACAAACATGGCTGTCAGCAATCTGGTTCGCAATCTGGACCGGTCCTATGGCCGCATGGTCAAGTTTCAGCAGGAGTTGTCGTCGGGCTCGCGGTTGAACTCGCTCTCCGATGATCCCGCTGCCGTGGAACGGTCGCTGTCGCTGCGCACGGAACTGCGCAACATGGAGCAGTTCCAGAAGAACATCGATGATGGTACCGGTTGGCTGGAACTGTCTGAGGCAAATCTGTCCGAACTTGAGACGCTCTTTGTTGAAGCGCGCGGGCTGGCAGTGCAGGGCGCCAGTGACACCTATGACGGTCAACAACGCCGGGCTGTTGCCGATCAGATCGACCAGTTTCTTGAGCATGCAGTCAGCCTGAGTGAGTCACGTTATCGTGGGCGTTACATTTTTGCCGGGACACAGACCAATGATCCTCCCTATGCGGCGGTCCGTGATCAGGATGGCAGGATACTGAGTCTGGCTCCACGAGGAGACAACACGGGTTCCATCGAACGTGAGGTTTCCGACGGAATCATACAGCAGGTGAATGTTCCCGGTGGGGACGTGTTTGAGGGCAGTCTCAACGCTTTCGACGTGCTCATTGAGTTGCGCGACGCGTTGGCGTCGAATTCAGTGACGGAGGTTCGATCTTCGCTGACGCAGTTGTCTGATATGCGTGAGCGGATCTCCTCCGTGCGAGGTGTGATTGGTGCCCGGGTCAATCGGATGGAACTGACGCGCAACGTGCTGGATCGCGTGTCATCCGAGATGACCAGCATTCTGTCTGAAGATGAAGACGTCGATCTGACAGCAACGATCGTCAATCTGCAGCAGGAACAGGATGTCTTCCAGGCCGCGCTGGCTTCGGGTGCATCGATTATTCCTCAGTCCCTGATGGACTTCATCGGCTGAGGATGGCAATATTGGCTCGGTTGTTACCAATGCGAGACTGTACCAAGGCTCCGGCTCTCCCGTCGCGATGCCTTTTTCGCTCCTTGGCACCATTGCAGACCACGGATTACGGCACACCACGCCAGGCATCGAACTCCCCACGGATGCCGAAGAATCGACACCGACCGATCGCTCCCGTACAGGGAGTGATGCAGGGGATGGTTACATGAGCGACAAAGTCACCTTCACTAACGCCAAGTTCGGCGAAGTCACGGTGGAGGCCACCAGCATCCTGACGTTTCCTGAAGGAGTACCGGGATTCGAAAGTCTGAAGAGCTAT
>CALFPI010000637.1 GCA_937919035.1 uncultured Gemmatimonadaceae bacterium | reverse complement strand
GTCAGCCGCGAGCAGGCCATCGAGGCTATGACAGAGGCGACCCGTTTCTTCCGCGGCGAGATCGCAGCCTCCGGGGGGTACCTGTGGCAGTATCGTCACGAGCCGCCCCTGATGACGTGGGCCCGACGCTCGCTGTTGTCCGACAGCCGCCTGCCCCGCTTCTACGAGTTGCACACGAATCGCCCCCTCTAGTTCGTTCGCGACACGTACGAACTGACCTACAGCCATGCTGATATGCCGACACATTACTCCTTCAAGGTATCAGGCAAGGGGCGGATCGAGTCCATCGAACGCCGACTGCGGCGCATCCGGCAGGAAGGCAGGTAGCGGCGGCCGAGCAGATCGCCTTTGCCCTGGTGTCATCTGTGACCACACCATACCTGCCAGCATGAGGACACAGCCGCCGGCACCACGCGTCGTCAGTGATTCATCCAGCAGCGCTGCCCCCGCCACGACGGCGAACACAGCCTCCAGGCTGAGAATGATCGCAGCATGTCCGGGTGGTGCCGAACGCTGGGCGACGACCTGCAGCGTGTAGCCAACGGCAGTGGACAACAGACCGGCATAGAGGATGGGCCCAAGGGCGCTCTGTACAGCCCCGACGGTAGTGCTTTCGAAGTATGCTGCGCCCAGCAGACTGAATCCGGCACAGACGGCAAACTGCAGGCACGCCAGCCCTACGGGTTCGGCATCGGGTGAAAACCGGCCGACGCCCACGACGTGGGCCGCCCAGAATACAGAGCCGATCAACACCAGGCCGTCTCCTGGCGCGATCGTGAAAGATTCGGTCACCGTCAGCAGGTAGAGGCCAGCGGCGGCCAGCAGCGCTCCGGCCCAGGTTCTGGAAGATGTGCGTTGGCCGACGAGCAGTCCCAGGATCGGCGTGAGCACGACGTAGAGGCCGGTGATGAACCCCGCCTTGCCTGCCGAGGTGAATACCAGCCCCCACTGCTGCAGCGTTGCCCCGCCGAAGAGCAGGCTGCCGAGCAGAATCCCCGGCAGCAGGTCACGGCGCCACGTGTTCCGTCCTTGGCCCCCGCGTCGGCGCCACAGGGCCAGTGGCAGCAGCACAAGGGCACCGATGGCGAAACGCACACCATTGAACGCCAGAGGTCCCACGTGGTCCATGCCCAGTCGCTGGGCGATGAAGGCGGACCCCCAGATCGCAGCGACCAGCAGCAGCAGCAGGTCGCCGCGGAGTCTGCTGCCCACTAGCCCGTTACGGCCCCCTGAGAGGCGGAGGATACGAGTTTTGCGTATTTCGCCATCACCCCGGTCGTGTAGCGTGGTGCGGGTGCACGCCAGGCCTTGTGGCGCTGCGCCAGTTCCTCGTCGCTGAGAGCGACGCTCAGGCGCCGTGTTGCTGTGTCGATGCTGATCATATCGCCATCACGCAGCAGGGCGATGGGTCCGCCGACGGCAGCCTCCGGAGCGACGTGGCCGAGCATGAGCCCTCGTGTCGCACCCGAGAATCGGCCATCGGTGATCAGTGCCACGGATTCCCCGAGGCCGGCCCCCATGATCGCCCCCGTGACATGCAGCATTTCGCGCATGCCCGGACCGCCGACAGGTCCTTCGTAGCGAATGACGACCACGTCACCATCAACGATGCTGCCACTGTGCACTGCTGGCAGCACGTCCTCTTCTCGTTCGAAGACCTTCGCCGGACCGCTGTGCTGCGCACGTTCGTGGCCGGCGAGTTTCACGACACAGCCATCCGGCGCCAGATTGCCGCGCAGTACCACGAGACCGCCGCTCAGCTTGATCGGTTTGTCGACGGGCCGCACCACTTCCTGCCCTGGTGTTTCCACAGCCAGAGCAGCTTCCTCACCAATGCTTCTGCCCGTCACCGTTACACAATCTGCATGCAGACAACCACGTGCCAGCAGACGACTTGCCACCAGCGGCATGCCACCGGCCTGGTGCAGGTCGGAGGCGACGAAAAGGCCACCGGGCTTCATGCTGACCATCAGCGGAGTGCGTTGTGAGATCTCCTGGAAGTCCTCCAGGGAGAGCTCGATACCGTACTCGTGGGCAATGGCGAGAAAATGCAGTACGCCATTGGTTGAGCCGCCTGTGGTGGCGATCGAGGCGATGGCATTCTCGATGGAGGCGCGCGTGACAATCTGCTTCGGGCGCAGGTCGCGTCGTACCAGATCGACGGCGAGGCGTCCGATTTCGACAGCCATGTCCTGTTTGGCCGGGTCCGTCGCCGGGATCGAACCGGAGCCCATTTTCGCCAGGCCGAGCAATTCCACCGCCGTCGCCATGGTATTGGCGGTGAACTGGCCACCGCAGGAACCGGCCCCGGGGCAGGCGGCGTCTTCGATCGCCTGCAGTTCATCGGCGGTAATCGTGCCCTTGCTGTGGGCTCCCATGGCCTCGAAGACATCCTGGATCGTCAGATCACGACCGTTGTGTCTGCCGGGCATGATGGAGCCGCCGTAGAACACCAGGGAAGGCACATCGAGACGACCCAGGGCGAGGATGGCTCCAGGTGTGGTCTTGTCGCACCCGGTCATGGCGATGACGCCGTCGAGCATGTGACCCCGGGCAACCAACTCTATGGAATCGGCAATGACTTCGCGGCTGACGAGAGAGGTCTTCATGCCCTCGGAACCCATGGTGATGCCGTCGGACACTGTGATTGTGTTGTACTCCAGAGGCGTGCCACCGGCCTCGCGCACGCCCTGCTTCACAAACTCAGCCAGGTGGCGCAGGTGGAAGTTGCACGGGCCGATTTCGGTCCAGGTGTTGGCAATGCCGATCATGGGTTTGCGCATGTCATCATCGGTGTAGCCTGCAGCCTTGTACATGGCACGTGCAGCTGCGCGGTCGGTGCCTTCAACGATGGTGCGGCTCGGTCGGTTCATCTGGCAGACGCTTTCTTCTCCGCAACGCGGAAGCATTCGTACTGGTTGGCATACATCAGGCGGGTCGCCAGGGCGATGGCCTGTCTTTCGGTCAGCAGTCCGTCGTTTGTCTCGGCCTCCAGGGCCCGTGTCAGCCAGCGGCGGGCCTGGATCGCATAGGCAACGGCACTTGTCGGCCACGAGGTATCGCCGCCGAAAGCGAAGAGTTTGTTGGCCGGTGCAGTGTGCAGGAAGCGACGGACGAAGTCCATGCCAGAGTAGGGATCGATGGACCATGCCCAGCACAGGTCGGCATAAACATTGCGATAGTGTTTCGTCAGCGCCACCAGCTCCTGCGAATAGGGGTAGGCGATGTGCATCAGGACGAATCTGCAGTCCAGGTATTTCGCCAGCAGCGGGCAGAGATTGCCCGCCTGAATGCGATGCACGGGCATACGATCGGTACCGGCATAGTAGCCGGTATGGAGCTTGAAGGGCAGATCATGTTCGATCGCCAGTTCTACACCACGTGCCCAGCACCAGTCGCCCAGCAGCAATCGAGTGGCTTCGTCGACATCACCGCCCTGCAGGGTTGTCTCGAGAGCGGCAGCGGCTTCGGCGTCTGAGCGCTCATGCCAGGAAAGGGTGCGACTGTAGGCGTGCTGTGCCTTGACGGCTATGGCGCGCGCGCCATGGCGGGTGAAAATGCTCGCCATCGCCTGCCGCAGGCTCGCCAGACTGGTGACGGTGACACCCGTCTCTGCCGCAAGTTTCTCCGGGGAGATCTGCCCATTGCAGAAGTCCGCCCAACTGATGTCATAGAAGAAGAAGTCGGGCCCTGAGGCATCCGTGTGGCAGGGCCAGCAGAAATTGTCGGTCTGGCAATGATCGATGCCCCCTGTTTGTTGCAGCAGCTGCAGTCGGCCGCCGGGCTGCCGCCAGGCAGCAAGCTGCGCCTGCGCCGCAGCCAGGTCACCAGACCCAGACCCGGAGCCAGACCCGGAGCCAGACCCGGAGCCAGATCCCGAGTCCTTGACCCGGTCCGAGTCCAAGGCCAGGTCCCAGTCAGGTCCGAGGCCGTAGACTTCGTCTGCGAGGATGTGGACGGCCTCACCGTAGCCTGTGTGGCGGATGGCCGACCATGCAGGTCTGATGGCGGAAAACCGTGCGTTGATGCTGCCGCTGGCTGGATCCGTCAGG
>CALFPI010000636.1 GCA_937919035.1 uncultured Gemmatimonadaceae bacterium | reverse complement strand
GGCCGGCTCGGTTTCCACCCCGAGTTGACGACACAGGCTTTCCAGCGACGACAGGCGTTGCAGGGATGTTTCCACGACTTCGTCGGCAACCAGCTCTTCGCCGTCATCCACCCAGAGATCATGGTTTCCCGGCACAAAGAAGACACGGGCAAAGCGCTGCCGCAGAGCGGCCAACGCCGCCGCAGCGCGGTCCAGACGATGGGACGCGTCCCCGGCGACGAGCAGCACATCTGTCACGTAATCGACGCTCGACAAGGAACGGACCTGTTCCAGATTGGCGGTAAAGTCAACGTGCAGATCGGAGATGGCGAAGATGCGCATGGAGGTCACGGGATGGACAATGGGCGTCCTCTCGTTTACCGTGTGACCTTTCTCCAGAGAAAGGTGGAATACATATGACCTACCGGGCAGCCGTCATCGGCCTCGGCCGCATGGGCAGCACCTTCGACGACGAGATCGAGCAGGGCGGCACACTCTTTCTCCCCTACTGCCATGCGCCCAGTTATGCCGCGCACGAGCGTGTGGAGCTGGTTGCCGGCGCCGACCCGCATACTGAGCAGCGTGAGATCTTTGCGGCACGTTGGGGGCTGTCGACGGAACACGTCTATGCCGACCACAAACAGATGCTCGCCGTGGAGAAACCGGACATCGTCAGCATCTGCACAACGGCCCGCGTGCGTCACAGTATCATCCTGGATACTGCAGCCGCCGGTGTCGGCGCCATCTGGGCGGAGAAACCACTGGCTCTGACCCTGGCCGAGGCGGATGACATCGTCGCGATCTGCGCCGAGCAGAACGTCACGGTCGCCGTCAACTGTGCCCGCCGCTGGACCCCCGCCTTCGCTGAGACCCGCAGGCGCATCGACAGCGGCGAGTTCGGCGCTGTGCTGCAGGTGACTGCCTATGCCAACTGTGGTCTGTCGCACAACGGCTCGCATGCCATCGACATCATCCGTTATCTGGCCGGCGGTGAGGTCACCTGGGTCTTCGGTGAAATGGAATCCGATGTGGCTGCCGCTGGCGAGGGCGACATCATGGGCAACGGCTACCTCGCCTTCGACAATGGTGTGCGCGCCTATCTGCGTTCGATGCCCACAGGGCAGGCATCGTGGGAGATCGACGTGATCGGTACCGAGCAGCGGGTCCGCTCCCTGGCGGGCGGCCTCGACTGGGAGCTGTGGCGCACAGTGCCCGGCGGCCCCCGTGGAGGCGACGTGCCGGCGCGCATCCCCTTTCCCCTGCCAGCGCGCATCCGTGGCATGGGACTGAGTGTGGTCGATGAACTGATCGCCGGTATCGAGACAGGGACAAAAGTGCGTTGCAGCGATACCGACGGCCTGGCGGCGCTCGAGGTGGCCATCGCGCTGCGCCAATCGCATCGGCAGGGCGGTGTACGCATGGACCTGCCACTGACGGATCGGTCCCTGGGAATCCATTCGTCGGAGACTCGCGAAGATGACGTGCCGGCGCGTGTTCGGCGCCAACGTGCGGTGCGCACCTGAAAACAAGGGCGCAGCAGCAGGCGTCAACGGCCGCGGTCCAACAGCGTGTTCGCATTTTCGTGCAGGATGAGGTGCGCCGTCTCGTCATCAAGATCGAAAACGATCCGCGCCATAGCTCCGAGGGGCATGAACAGGGGCGCGTGGGACCCATATAACAGACGCGTCGCCAGACCCGCATCGACGAGACGGAGGGCGCTGTCGACACCATCCACCATGGAGGTGTCGGCGTAGCAGTACGGCAGGGACAGAATCGCCGGCGCCAAATCGAGCACAGTTTTCCACGTTGCCCCGCCGAGGACAACGGCCAGATCCGGATGCCGGCGGGCAAGATCGATCACTGCAGCGGCATCGACGTCGGGCACGACCCCCAACGGATGCTGACGTCGAGGGTCTTCCAAGCGTGTCTGCACCCACAGAATCCGCTGTGCGTCGGTAACGATCCGCGCCCACCCGTCTGCAGACTCGAGAGCAAAGCCCGAATAGGCCGGTAACCAGCGCACCAGGGGCGCCCCCACATCTACGGCAACCTGCACTTGTTCGGTCCAGCTTGGCAATGTCGGGTCCAGCAACGGCGCTGCAAGCACCCGTTCATCGGTAACCGCCACAGCATAGACCTCTGCATTGGCGGCATGCAGGTTGTGCGCCCATACCCCGTTCAGTGGTGACAGCAGGATCTTTGTGGCGCCGACGGCGGTGACCGAATCGATGACATCACTTGGCGTCCCGGGGATGGCAAGGCTGCCCCAGTGCCCGGTCCAGACACAGGTGTCTATCATTCCATGCCTCCCAGCCCGGCCCGCTCCGGCAGCAAACCCTTGAGGTTGTCCCACAGGATGGCGCGCTTGTCGACATCACTGAGGCGAGCCCCGACAACTTTGGCCAGGGTTACACCGAAGTGGCGTATGGGCGCATCCGATCCGTAGACGACCCGGTGTGCCCCGAGACGTTCGACGGCAAGCTCGACCATACCTGTTTCGGGATCCCCACCGGACGTATCGACAAAGACGTTGTCACAATCACGGACATCCTCGACACCGCGGGGATTGCAGCCATTGAGATGGGCCATGATGATGCGGGCCTGTGGATGCCGCCGCGCCAGATCGGCGACATCGGCCGGGAAGGACTCTCCAGGAAGATTGCCCGTCGTCTTGCGCCACGCATGCTGCAACACCGGCACCGCCAGATCGACGGATCGCTGCAGAATCGGATCCAGTCGTGGATCTGTAGCCCGCTGCGCCACCCACAGTTTGATACCCACCATGCCTTCCCCGGCGACGCAGCGGTCGATTTCCGCAACAGCCGCAGCGGGTGTCGTCGGGCTGACGTAGCAGAATGGCAGGAAGAAACCATCCGAGGCGTCGCGCATGGCCAGTGCATAGTCATTGGCCTGGCGGCACTGTGCCGGTGTCGGGTCCCGCGGTACTGTGGTGTGTAAGGAAAACAGGCAGGCACGTGTGATGCCGACGCGGCGGGCGGCGCCACGAAGTCGGTCCACATCGCCGCGAACGCCGTCGATGTGGAAGCCCCCGAAATTGTCCAGAGGATGCACGTGGGCGTCGATCACGGGACCACCCGGGTCGAGGCGATCCCGTACGAGACGGAGCAGATCAGCGGCAGATGTCATAGCCGCGCAAGGTAACAGATTGACCTGGTATCGGCCATTACTCCAGAGCGTATACGGCCGAGACGCTGGCTGCGACCTCCACCTCTCCCGGTTCTACGGGCACACCTGCCATGTCGGACTCGAGGGCCCCGCGGAAATAGTAGGGCACAGAAACGGAGGATTCACTCAGGCTGATGATCCGTCCCAGGCGGGCACCTGCCGCCACGGCGAGCGCTTCGGCCCGATGATGGGCGTCCTCTACCGCCAGAACCCGGACGATATCTTTCAGAGAATCGGGGTTCGACAGGGCGAACTGCAGTCCATAGATCTCGTTGGCGCCGGCGTTGATTGCCTCCTGCAGGATCGAGCCGACGGTGGCCAGGTCCCGGACGGTCGCCGAAATGGTGTTGCGCACCCAGAATCCGGTGATCGAGTCGGGGCGATCCTCACTGTAGGCGCGTTGTGGTGCAATCGAGAAGCCACTCGTCTGCATGTCGGCTCCATGACACCGAGGCTCCGCAATGCGTTGATGACGGCCACTGTCCTCTCGTTGTTCGCCGTGACCGCGATCACAGCGTCCGCCTCGAAGGTCTGCACGCCGATGGTTGCTGTCGCTATGTCCGGCCTCGCCTCAATGCTCGCCGAACCGGAGACAGTTACGCGGTCATCGTCGGCGGACTCGGTCCGCAGAATTGTGTCCGCCTGGCAGCCGACGCCCAACAGGGCGGCCGTGCCGGCAGCGATCAGCACGTTGCGATATCTCATGATCAGTCCTTGAGTTGATATATGACCTGCAGCTGAGTTGTGAATGTCAGTTCCCCGGCACTTACCGTGGAACTCGACTTGTCCATGGCACGCATCATCATCGCTTCGGGGCGCGCGGCACGGAAGCCGGACTCGGATATTCGCAGCACCTTGCCAAGGCGTGCATCGTGCAGTTGGGCCAGATGTCCGGCCTTGGTGTGTGCATCCGTGGCAGCCAGTTCACGCGCCTGCACAGCCATCTGGGTGTCGTCCTGCAGCGTGAAGCGTATGCCTCGAACTTCGTTGGCCCCCGCCTCGACGAGCTTGTCCAGCAGGTAACCGGCGCGCTAGATGTCACGAACGGTGACCTGCACCAGATTGCGCACAACAAAACTTTCCTGCTCCTGTCCGTCCTCAACGCCGCGGCGATTCTGCTGCTCCCGATGAATAGAGAAATCCGTCGTCAGCACGTCGGCCTCGGCGACATCCTGATCCCTCAATGCCTGTAACAGTGAGGCGACCATGCGGTTGTTTTCTGCCATGGCGGCTGTCGCCGATTCTCCTCGCGAGGTGACACCCAGTTCGGCAATGGCCAGATCCGGGCGAGCCCGCACGGTACCCGTGCCATCGACAGTGATATGGCGACCCTCCAGGGCATCGTCGGCAAGCACCGAAGAAGCCAGCAGTACAAGGCAGATTCCCAGTCCGGGCAGTATCTTCATCAGGTTCATATCATTCCTTGCGTCAGGAGTATCCTCGTTGTTCCTCGCCGTATTTCTGTTGATTGTCGGCATCATCTTCGGCTATCCCTCATGGCGCCTGCAATCGGCTCTGCCATCCCTGTCATGGCTGTGGACTACGGCTACCGTCATCGTAGCCCTGCTACCGGTTGCCTTGCTGGCAGGGTTGCGAACCGGTCACCTGCCAATGCGCTGGCATCGCCCCGCCGCGTGGGTGACCTGGCTGGGACTGGGGTGCGCCGTCGTCCTGTTTGATGTCGTGCTCCTGCGTGATCTGCTGTGGACAATCCTCCTGCTTGTACAACACCTTACAGGGATAAGTCTGTCACCGGCAGAATCCAGCACGGACTGGATCCGCCTCAGCGCCGGTCTCTGCCCCGCGGTAGCTCTTGTACTTTCCGGGTTTTCCTGGTATCAGGCCCAGCGAAAACCACCCGTCACCCACCTGACCGTGCCGATCGCCAAGCTGCCGGCCGATCTCGACGGTTTGCGCATCGTCCACATTACCGATCTGCACGTGGGGCCAACGATTCGCCTGCCCTTTGTCGAATCCGTGGTAGATGCCGTCAATGAACTGCACGCCGATCTCATCTGTTTCACCGGGGACCTGGCGGACGGCACGGTAGCGGATCTCGCTGCGCAGGTAGCGCCTCTGGCGCAGCTTTCGGCCCCGTTGGGTACCTGGTTCTGCACCGGCAACCACGACTACTACTGGGATGCGGCGGCATGGATGGCGAAGATCGAGGCTCTCGGGTTTCATCTGCTCAGCAACAATCATGCTGTGGTCACGAAAGGCAACGCCCGACTTGTCATTGGCGGCCTGCCCGATCCGGCCGGTGCCCAAGGTTTGCCGAGTGATCGGCGCCACACAGCGGATGCGGACGCGATTTTCGCCAACGCCCCGGAAGGACCGCGCCTGTTGCTGGCACATCAGCCGAGCGTGGCAGTTGCGGCGGCCAGTACTGGCGCCTGTCTGACCCTGAGTGGCCACACACATGGTGGACAGATCCTGCCCTGGTCGTTGCTCGTGCGGCTGCAGCAACCCATCGTTGCCGGTCTGCACCGCCGTGCCGGCAACGACGGTTGGATTTTTGTCAGCAGAGGCGTTGGCTACTGGGGTCCTCCCATGCGTTTTGGCGCTCCGTCCCAGATCGCCTGTCTGACTCTGCGGGCGGGGTGAGTCTACTCGTCGCCCTCGAGAATACGCGACAGATGCTCGTGGAATACGCCGATCCGCTGCTGCAGTACCGCCTCGACTTCACCCAGTTCCTGGGCCCGGGCTTTCAGCCGCTGTGCTTTCAGCAGCCAGGGCGCCTCCAGCGGAGTTGGCGTCCCCGCTGAGTCCACCAGCGCCGAGGCCAGCGACGGCACGCCGGCGGAGATATGCGGTTCCTGAGCCTCCGGATGAACGATCTCAACGCCCGGACCGTCGGTCCGTTCCACGACACGCATCTGCAGCATGTCACCGTCATCGCCGCGCAGATGCATCATCTCCGCCGCCAGGTGGCGGAATTTGCGCATCATCAGCAAGCGACGATCGATGAAGCGTAGTTGGCGGGCGACCTCATGCTGTTCCTCCTGCAGGGCCGCCACACGGTCCTGAGCGAACTCGATCTTCTGCCGCAGTTCATCGGGACCATCCGTTGCCGCGATCGACAGGTCATGGTTTCCATCAAAGCGATGCGTCGCCGGGCTGATGGCATTGCCGAGCCCTTCTCGCTCTTCCTGAAAAAACAGCAACTGTCGGTACAGGCCTTCGTCGTAGCCATCTTTGCTGAGCAAGCCGTGGAGTCGGCTCATTTCCCAGTCGTACGAATCGCGCAGCTCCGCCTCAAGGGAGTCCCCTGCCGTTGCCAGGCTATCCAGGCCGCTTTCGATGAACTGCAAGCGGGCGATCAGGATGCGGGACGCGGCGCGTGCACGCAGCAATTCAGTCGATTCCGGATCCAGGCTCCACAGGGTGTCCGTTCGCGCTGACAACGAGTCCCTTTGTGCCACCAGACGGATACGTACCGACATCAGCGAGTCCGAGCTTTGCGTGAGGCGACTGCGGCGCTCCTGCAGCACCGTCAGATCTCGAATCTGTGCGACGGAAGCCGTGGAGAAAGCCAGCAGCAGGAGAAGAAGGGTGATTCGACGCATCATTTTTCGGCGTATTCGACGCCGTACTTGTCCAGTTTGTAGTAGAGGGCGCTGGTCTTGATGCCAAGCAGTTCTGCCGCCTGCGTTTTTACCCCTCTGGCCTGTTGCATCGCTCGCTGGATGAGGTCGCGTTCCAGACTCTCGAGCCGAGCCGTCAGGGGTGTCTCGGTGGCATCGGCAGCCCCGTCGGCGGCGATCGGCCCCGGGTCCCGTACGGGAGACTCGACGCTGCTGTCGAAGGGCAGGTCTGCGGGGCCGATGGTTTCACCGTCGCTGAGCACGATCGTTCGCTCAATGATGTTCTCCAGTTCGCGCACATTGCCCGGCCAGGGGTAGTCACAGAGAATTCGCATGGCCTCAGGGGTGAGACGCCGGAGGGGCACGTTTATTTCCCGGGATTTTTTCACCAGGAAGTGCTCCACCAGCAGCGGGATGTCCTCCTTGCGCTCGCGCAGGGGCGGCAGGTGCAGGGGAATCACCTCGAGCCGGTAGAACAAGTCCTCGCGGAAGGTGCCGTCAGCGACCATCGCCATCAGGGAACGGTTGGTTGCAGCCACCACACGGACATCCGCCTGCAGGGTTGTCTCACCACCAACGCGATCATATTCCTTTTCCTGCAATACACGCAGCAGGTTCACCTGTGTCTCCAGCGGCAGGTCGGCGATTTCGTCGAGAAAAATCGTGCCCTTCTCCGCCAGTTCGAACTTGCCCTTGCGCTGTCGGATGGCGTTGGTGAATGCCCCCTTCTCGTGGCCGAAGAGTTCGCTCTCCACCAACTCTCTGGGCAATGCCCCACAATTGACGCGCACGAAGGGGCCATCGCGCCGAGGACTGGCCCGATGCAGGGCTCTGGCCACCAGTTCCTTGCCGGTGCCGCTCTCGCCGTAGAGCAGTACGGACGAATCCGTACCCCCCACTTTTTCCACCGCCGCCAGCACGCGCAGAATTACCGCAGAGTTTCCTACAATCTCACCGAAGCGATCACTGATCTCCTCGCGCAGGTACTCATTCTCTGCGCCCAGCCGATCGCGCTCATGGCGGGCCAGACGCTGTTCAAGAATCCGGGCGATCTTGATCGGCAGCACCTGATAGAGGTCGGTCTTCTCGATAAAATCAGCGGCGCCATGCCGCATCGCCTCTACCGCCACATCAATGCTGCCATGGGCTGTAACCATTATGACGTCGGTGGCGGGCCACCGTTCCTTGACCATTTGCAGCACCTGCAGACCATCCAGCCCTTCCATACGGAAGTCGGTGACGATGAGGTCGAATTCTCCGGCTGCACAGAGCTCCAGGGCGTCGTCGCCGCTGCCGGCGGTGTCCACGGAATGGCCCATGCGTTCGATGAGCAGAGCGACGCCGGTGCGCACAGCATCGTGATCGTCAACGACCAGAACCCGACTCATTCTGCCACCGTAGTCAGGGCCGGCAGCGCCGGCAGAATCACACGGAAAGTCGTGCCCCGACCGGTTTCAGACTCGACCTCCACACGACCGTTGTTGGTCTCTGCTGTCTTCTGCACGATCGCCAGACCCAGACCGGAACCTTTTTCGCGGGTCGTGAAGAATGGCTCGAAGAGTCGTCGACGCATTTCGTCGGGGACTCCAGGACCCGTATCGGTCACCTCGATGGCGACGTGCCCGCCGGTGTCACCGACGTGCCTTGCCCCTACAGTCAACGTACCGCCGTTCCTCATAGCCTGGACTCCATTTTTCATCAGATTGACAATCGCCCGCTTCACCTGTTCGGCATCCGCAAAAACCCGGATCTCCTGTTGCACCTGTCCCTGGAAAATGACCCCCGCCGCCTCCATTTCGGGGAGCAGAACGAAAGCGGCATCCTCGACGACCTTGTGCAGCAGCACACTTTCAGGTTGCGGCGACGACGGACGGGCGAAGTCAAGAAACTCGGATATCACATGGTTCAGCGTCCGCACCTCGGCGCTCACCTTCTGAATGTGCACCTTGCGGGGATCTCCATCCGGCAACTCATCGGCGATCAAACCGGCGTAGATCTCGATCCCACTCAGTGGGTTGCGGATCTCGTGTGCCACACCGCCCAACATCTGGCGCAGCTGTGCGTCGCGCGCCAGCAGCTTGTTGCGCATTTCCTCCATGGTTTCGGCGAGATAGCCGATCTCGTCCGTTGCCTCCACGCGGATTTCGCGCTCCAGGTTGCCCCGGCCGATCTCACGCGCCGCCGTAACCAGCCGCTGCACGGGCCGTGTAATGTGTCGTGCCACACCGACACCAACGAACAAGGTCAGCAGTGTACCGAGGCCGGCGAGCAGATAGATCGAACGCTTGAAACCGACGATGGATTCCATGTAACCGGCGCCAATGTCGACGCCCACGCCGGCAACGATCTCATTGCCGGCGTAGATCGGCGCGTAGCCGGTCATGTAATGGGCGCCTGTGTCGTCGTCGGTGAAGCGTTTGGTATGCGCCAGTTCGCCCCGCCATATGGCCTCGACCTGGCGGTTGTGGAACCGCAGCAGATGCACTTCGCGGCCAATGCGCGTGCCCTCCTCGGTATCGACGAGACTACGGCCATTGCGATCAAACACGTAGATGCGGCGCGCACCGAGGGCTTGCCGTGTCCCACGCAGTCTCGCCTGCAGCCCTCTGTGCAGGAGCATGTGGTCCATGCCGGGGCGCAGGTGGGTCACATAACCACTGCCAAGGGAGGCGGCCACCAGTTCGGCTTCAGCCACCAGATGGGCCGCCAGCTGTTCCTCGAGGCTGTTCAGCGCCTGTCGATACAGGACCCAGCCACTCCCCCCCAGGCCCAGCAGGGTCAGCGTGACGAAGCTGAAGACCAGGCGGCGGGTCAGGCCCCCCTGACGACGAAGGGGAATGGAGGTCGGCCCACCTGCTGCGGTCGCTCCGTTCAGAGACAGACCCGTGAGCGGAACTCCGGTAGACCACGAACCCCCGGCCGGAGACTGAACAGGGCACCCGCCCCGTCCCCTTCGGTGAGACGATCATCGCCACCGGCGGTGGTCACGTAGAGAACGTCGAGGTCGGCGCCGCCGAAAGTGACGCTGGACACCTTGCGGGCAGGAAACTCGATGCGCTGCTGTTCGATGCCATCGGGCCGGTACCGCACCAGGCAACTGCCGTCCCAGCGAGCGCACCAGACGAAACCTTCCGCGTCGACCGTCATGCCATCAGGCACACCCTCTTCATCCGTGGTGTCGACAAAGACCTGGCGATTGCGCAGGTCCCCCGTCGCTTTGTCCCAGTCAAAACGGTCGATCTTGCGCGTCGAAGAATCGATGTAGTACAGGTGGCGGCGGTCGGGTGAGAATCCCATACCATTGGAACACCCGACGCCGTCGAGCAGTTCCGTCAATGAACCATCTGTATCGAGACGAAACAGTCGCCCGCCGCCGGTGGGTCCCGCCATCGTACCACAATAGACGCGCCCCATGGGGTCGGCGATGACATCATTGAAGCGCGACTCGCGCTCGACGGTGATGCCCTCGATGATGTATTCCAGGTGCTCATTCTGCCGCCAGACGGCGATGGCGCCCCCCGACAGGAACAACAGCAGGGATCCATCCGCCTGGATGGTGAAACCGCCAATGGCGACCTCTGCCGTAAACACCTGCTCATGGGTGGAGGTCACCGGGTTGAGCCGGTAGAGAATTCCTGCCGGGATATCGACCCAGTACAGACACGATTCGTCACTGTGCCACAGGGGGCCCTCCCCCGTCTTGCAGTGTGTGTCAGCCATACGCTCGGGCGTGGCCCCCGGCGGTGTTGCCGGTTCAGGAGCGAGAGCGATCCCAATCCCAGCGAGGTCGGGGGCAATGCACTCCTCCTGCCAGGCCCGCCAGGCCGCATGCCATCGACGGGACCAATCACGGGGACGTTCGCCGAAGAGGCGCATGCCAAGGATGAGAGCCTGTCGTTGCAGGCTGTAGCGACGATGGCTGATCTGGATCAGCAACGGCCCGACATCGGTGCAAGGGTTCTCTTCCCGCAGTTTTTGCGCCAGCACCGCCAGATCGTGATCGTCGCCGAGCAGGTCCCCCAGGCGGTCGAGCTCCTCCTGCCAGGCGGCCATCATGCCGGGCCACATGGGCTGCAGGATCTGCATCTGGTAGTAGAGATACTTCACCCGTTTGCGCCACTGATGAAGACGCTCCGTGGACGGTTGCCAGCTGCAGGCGTCAAACTCGCTGCGACCACGGCGGTACATACGCAGCAGGCCGTCATTCACCATTTTCCAGCCGGCATGTTTCAGTGGCCAGGAATCGACACGGGCGTCAGCCTCCAGTACATGCTCCAGGACCTCTGCCACGGCGCCGTCGCGCGCCGCCGCCCCGTCATCGTATGCGGCACGGCGGCGCTCCTCCAGCATCTGGCGCACCGACACACAGATGGGGTGTGCCCCGTCATCGGCAGTGGTCGCCAGGGAATCGAGAGTTGCCACCAGGACGGTCGCATCGCGCAGGCCCGCCAGTTTTCGCGCGGCATCGCGGCATGCCCCGTTTTCGCTGCGGTATTCATCCGTAGACAGCTGGCCCCGGATGAGTCGTAACAGACCACGCATCCGCTTCATCGCCTTGCGCGCCGAATGGATGTCGTCGTCACGGTTCCCTGAGCCCTCGGTGAGAGCCCGGGAAACCCCGGTAAACTGTTCGTGGGCGATGCGTCTCACGCCCGCCGCCACAGACTCGGTACTTTCCAGATTAAAAGACATCAGAAGGCCGTCCCGGCGTGAGCCCTCCGCGGGTATGGGACAGGCCCGGCACGGGGGCCGGCAAGGAGGGCGAACATGCACGCAAGCATACAGAGGCGGGGCCGACGTGTCCAGCCTAACAGTCAATGCCTACAGGGACTTCCGGTCGGTTCTGACAGTGACTTGTCGGCACGACCCAAAGAGCACACTTTTCGCTGAGTTGGATCTCCGTTGGCATCTCCGCATCTTGTCTGATCTGTTTGCTGATTCTGCTAGCCAACCTGTTTGCCAACCTGTTCGGGAGCCGCCCATGTTGCTGCAGCAATACTACCTCGGCTGTCTTGCCCACGCCTCCTACCTGATCGGGGACGAAACGACAAAAACAGCCGTCGTCGTGGACCCCCAGCGCGACGTCGATCACTACATCGCCGATGCGGAGGCACAGGGGCTGGAGATCCGTCATGTGTTCCTCACACACTTCCATGCCGATTTTGTTTCCGGTCACCTGGAACTGCGGGATCGCGTCGGCGCCGAGATCCACCTTGGCGCCGCCGCCACGACCCAATACGCGGCGACAGGCATGCACGACAACGACGAGCTCGTCTTTGGCAATGTGCGCCTGGTGACGCTGGAAACACCCGGCCACACGCCCGAGTCGATGTGTATCCTGGTCTACAACCTTGCCCAAAGCGACAGCACACCGCAGGCCGTTCTTACGGGCGACACGCTGTTCATCGGCGATGTGGGTCGGCCGGACCTGGGCGCTTCCATCGGCTGGACCGCCCATGATCTGGCCTCCCTGCTCTATGACTCCCTGCACACCAAACTGTTGCCGAACGTGCCCGACGAGGCGCTCGTCTATCCGGCGCATGGTGCCGGTTCGTTGTGTGGCAAGAGCCTCAGCGAGGAGACCTTCTCGACCATGGGCGTGCAACGCCAGTACAACTACGCTCTGCAGCCGATGGACAAGGAAACTTTCATCCAGTTGGTCACTGCCGACCAGCACGAGGCGCCCAGCTATTTCAGCTATGACGCAGAGATGAACACCAGGGAGCGACCGACCCTCGAACAAAGTCTCGGTGAGGGCCTTGTTGCCCTGAGTCTGACGGAGACACTCGCCCGGCGCGACGCAGGAGCTCAGCTGCTGGACATACGCGAAGGAGATGACTTCGCCGGTGCGCATCTGGTGGGTAGTATCAACATCGATCTCGACGGCAAATTCGCCAGTTGGGCCGGCGCCCTGCTGGCCCACGATCGACCCATCGTGCTGATCGGCTCCCCCGGCAGCCAGCAGGAGGCGACGATGCGCCTCGGCCGCATCGGCTTCGACAATGTTGTCGGATATCTGGCGGATGGCATGATGGCCCTCGCCGCAAGCCCGCATCTGGTGGGGCGCGTAGAACGTATCACCGCCCTGACCCTGCACGAGCAACGCCAGGAAGGCGTGCCGATCTGTATCGTCGACGTGCGTTCCGCCGGTGAACGCGAAGGGGGGCACATCGCTGACTCCATACATCTGCCCTTGCCGCAGATGCTGCGGCAGCTCGATGCGCTGCCACGGGACCGGACGATCATCGTGCACTGTGCCGGGGGCTACCGCTCTGCCGTAGCTGCCAGCCTGCTGTTGCTGCATGGCTTCGCGCAGGTCATGGATCTCGTAGGCGGCATCGCCGCCTGGGATGCAGCGGGGCTGCAGACGTCCGTCTGAAGGCACTGCGTTGGATCTTTGCGAAGGCATCTGCAACTTGCAGATCGGCCTGATGTGTGAGGTGAAACTGTGGAAGTGACATCATGATCCGCCCCCTTGCACCGGAGGATGTGGCGACCGTCGTCGCCATCGCCGATTCCGCTTGGCAGGACATCTATGCCATGTTCAGGCGCACCTATGGCGAGGCTCTGTTTGCCGCCATGGTGCCGGATGCGGCGACGGCCAAAGGAGACCAGGTCCGCCACACGTGCGAGGCGCACCCGGAGCGCGTTTTTGTCTGTGAAGAAGCAGGCCAGTGTGTCGGCTTCGTCACATTCCGCCTCGATGAAGAGGGGAAAATCGGTGAGATCGGCAACAATGGCGTGGCTCTTGCGTGGCGTTCGCGCGGCATCGGTCAGCAGATGTATGCCGTCGTCCTCGACCACATGCGGGCCGCCGGCATGCGTTTTGCCAAGGTGCACACGGGCCTCGACGAAGCCCATGCGCCAGCACGGCGGGCCTATGAGCGCGCCGGATTCGACATCCAGCATCAGGATGTCAACTACTTCATGGAGTTGTGAGACCAGCCATGGATGCGCACGGGCGGTACGACCGGCAGGACCTGGAAGAACTGAAGAGTAAGAGTCGCGCCGAGATCTTCGTGATCCTCGGTTCTTTCGACGAGCGCGACATGACAGAGGCAGCCTTCATCACAGCCGCAACCGGGCTTCTGGACCACGGCCGCGTCCCCCGCCTTGCAGCGGCGTTGGCGGCCGGCGACACAACTGGCGCCGCCGCAGCCGTGCTCGATGCCTGTCGCAAGGATCCGGCATCCACCCGTGACCAGCCGCTGCCGACGGGTGTTTCCGTGCACATCCACGATGCGGTGGCCGACGATGCCCTGGAGCACCGTTTCACCTTCTATGGCGAGACCCACCAGCTGGGCGAAGATTTCGACTGGGACCGCAACCCGGGTACGGCGCACTGGGGGCACGATCTCAATCGCTGCACCTATCTCGTCGCTCTGACCGATGCATACATCGCCACCTCGGATGAGCGCTACAGTCGCAAGGCAATCGACCTCATGCTGGACTGGATCGGCAAGTGCGACATGCAGCGCTGCTTTGCCGGCACACCGTACATGTTCGGCTCGTACCTCAACAATACCATTCATTGTTCGGTGTGGGCCCGGTGTCTGCAGCGACTGCTTCCGACAGAGACCGTTGCACCCCTTGAGCTGCTGCACATTCTCAAGTCGCTGCACGATCAGAGTCGCTACCTCGAGATCGTCACCAACGGCCATGCCGGCAACTGGCCCACCATCGGCTGCCAGGGCGTGCTGGCAACCCTTGCAGCGCTGCCCGTGTTCCGCGACCTGGATCGTCTGGCCAACTACTGCATCGAGACCCTCGGGCAACAGGTGGCACAGCAGATCCTGCCGGATGGTGTGCAGGATGAACTGACGCCGCACTACCACGCCGTCGTTGTCAACAACATCCTGACCTGTGCGGAAAGCTGTGTGCAACTGGGACGGACACTGCAACAACGGACGCTCGATTTGCTGCGCCAGATGGTGCGCTACCAGGAACAGACGGTGACGCCCGGTCGCAGGACCCAGGTTGCGTTCAACGACAGTGATCCCGAGGCCGTACCCCGCACCGCTGAACGACTGCGACGGATCGGCCTGGCCGACATGATCCCGGAGGCCCGATCCCTCCAAGCGGAAGCCTATCCGTGGGCGGGTGTCGCCTTCCTGCGGCAGCCTCCCGATGAGGGTGACCTCTACATGGCTTTCGACGGCGGTCCCTTTGGCCGCAGCCACCAGCACGAGGACAAACTCGGTTTCTGGTTGCATGCCATGGGGCATGACTTTCTCGTCGATCCCGGGCGCCACCTGTATGACCGCTCCGAGGTCTCCTTTCTGCCCTACCTCGTCACCACGCAGGCCCACTCCACGATCACCATCGACGGTGCCGGGCAGCACAGTCGGGGTCGACCGGACACCTGGATCGCGCAATCCATCGCACCGGGGTCAGGCTCCTTGTCCTTCACCCAGGAGGGCAGCGACTGCAGGGCTTCTGCCTGCTATGATCTTGGTTATGGGCCTGACAACGCCATTCAGGTCCGTCATCATCGCGAGGTCGTCTTCGTCGGGCAGACGTTCTGGCTGTTGTTTGACACCCTCCGCGGCACTGGCACCCAGGATTCAGGCACCCACACCATCGAGAGTCGTTTCCAGTTTGGCCCGGGAACCATCCAGTTGCATGGGGCACAAGCCACGACACAATTCGATGACGCGAATCTGCTGCTCCTGACCAGTGGTGTCTGGGATGAGGCCCGCATCCGGCTCGGCGAGATGTCGCCGAAGGCAGGCTGGTATTCGGCCAGCTACAACAAAATCGAGCCGGCACCCATGCTGGAGTTTGTGCGGGCCGTGGCACTGCCCTTCATCACCGCCACGCTGCTGCTGCCCTATCGAGGCAAAGTGGCTCCTGCCGTGACACTGCAGCTGGAGGGTGATGCGGCAACTGTCACCATCAACGATGACGGGTGGACCGTAGCGGTCTCGCCCGCCACGGGCATCAGCGAGCCTTGAGTGTGAGCAGCGCTGCCAGCAGCAGATCCACTTCGCTCTCCAGCAGATAGAAGGGCAGGCTGGTGCGCAGCCCCTCCCTGGAGTGTGGCAACGGTTTGATGACGATGTTCCAGCCCTGGCGCAGGGCTGCCGCCAGTTCAACACCGGTCCAGCCACGTAGCCCGAAACTCACGAGCGCCGCCGATGCCGCAGAAGCGCGAGGCGTGTACAGCTCGGCGCCATCGATTGCTTCGAGTCCCGTCTTCAGACGATCCGTCAGGAGGCAGACCCGTGCCCAGATGGCCTGGGTGCCAATTGCCGTGAGCCAATCCACCGATGTGGCCCAGGCGTGTACCAATGGCCACGACCAGGGCCCATACTCGAAGCGCTGGGCCGTGTCGGGCAGTTCGTAGGTATCCGTGGCGAAATCGAGCCACTTTTCGGATCGACCGCCAGCGTAGGTGACCTCGATGTCGTGCAACTTCTCCTGTCGGGCCCACAATGCTCCTGCCGCGTACGGAGCCATCATCCACTTGTACGACAACAGCCCGGCGTAGTCACAGCCCAGATCGCGCAGCTTCATGGGCACCACGCCACCCGAGTGTGCCAGATCCAGGAAGCTGAGGATCCCCCGCTCACGGGCCAGTTCACACAGCGGTGCCACGGGCAAACGGAAGCCGAGATCGGTGGTTACGTGGCTGAGGGCGAGCAGTCTTGTTTGCGGCGTGAGGGCCCTGGCAGCCGCTTCGAGCAGGGCGGTGTCATCGTCGATCAGCGGCAGCTCAACCACCTCCACACCATGACGATCGCGCAGATGCAGGCACGGCAACAGCACCGCTGCCTCCTCGTCTCCGGAGATCACAATGCGATCCCCCGCCTGCCAGGTAAGGCCGCGCAGAATCGTCTGAAAACCCTCGCTAACACCCCGCATGAGAGCCAGTTCATCGGCTTCCACGGCAAGAAACTTCGCCAGTCGCTCCATGGTCCGGCGGCGGCGCGGGTACTCCTCCTCAGGATAGATGACGTGCAGTGGACCGCGCGCCAGTAGCTCCTCCATGAGACGTATGTGCTCCCGGGCCACAGGCTCCGGCGTCAGGGAGACACCACCATTCTGTAGCCAGACGAAGTTGTTCAGCGCCGGAAACTGTGTCCGAAGGGCGCGAATATCGATGTCGTTGTTGGCGCTCATGTTGCTGAGAATAGGTGAAAAACTGCGCTGCGGGAACCGACCCCGGGTTGGCGGTGAGTCGTTCGATGGCGTACGGTTTTTGTCTACTGCCCCCAACTGTCGCGGAGACCTGGACCAATGGCTGCACCTGAATCGGACCTGATGCTGAGCCCTGATGCGCGCGCCTACAACTACCGCAACTACGAGAGTGTCATGCCTCTTCCAGTGTGGGGGGAGTTGGACCATTGGCAGAAAACGCGGAAAGAGATCCGCCGGCATCTGCTGTTGTGCGCCGGTCTCAACGCCCAGACGGCCGCCTTCAAAGCCAGTGGTCGAATCGTCCGCTGCTTCGAGCATGAGGGTGTGGTCATCGAGAACATCTGTATCGAGACCCTGCCCGGGCTCTATCTGGTCGGCAACCTCTACCGACCGAAGGGGCACAAGGGTCGCCTGCCACTGATCCTGCACCCGCACGGTCACGCCATGCACGCCCGCACCGTGCCGCTGGACCTGTACTCCGTCCCCCATCGGGCCATGAACAGCGCCCTGCTGGGTTGTGCCGCCTTCGCCTATTCCATGATTGGCCACGATCACGATACGATGCAACTGGAGCATCGCTCGTTGCTCTCCGGTCCGGAGAAAGGCGCTGCCAACATGCTGGGCCTGAGCATGTTCGGCTTGCAGTTGAACAACTCGATCAAGGCCCTCGATTACCTGCTGTCCCGCCGCGATATCGACAGCAAACGTGTCGGCTGTACCGGAGAATCGGGGGGCGCCACACAGACATACTTTCTCGCCGCCGTGGATGAGCGCGTGCAGGTCGTGGCGCCAGCGGTCATGCTCTCCGGTCATTTCCAGGGGGGCTGCGTGTGCGAAAACGCACCGCAGCTGCATCTGAAATACAGCAATCTGCAGTACGCCGGTCTCATTGCCCCGCGCCCGCTGCTGTTGACGGGTTGCACCGGTGACTGGACCCATCACGCCCGCGAGCGCGAGTTCCCCAC